>CAKRNW010000088.1 GCA_934371505.1 uncultured Lachnospiraceae bacterium | reverse complement strand
TTTCCTACTATTGCTTTTGTATTTTCCAAACTTACTACATTGTCTGTAGTCATATTTTTGAGACGAAACGAAGTCATTGGAAATTTTATATCAACCTTTTTAAGCATGTCACCTGCAAAAGCTGCACAGCATATCATCCAAAATGGTATTTTCAATATTTTATATCCCAATTGATTCGCAATTTCATTTGCCCAGTCTTCAATATTTGTAGGCACATAATCACCAATATAAAATACTTTATTTGTTTTTTCAGTTGTATTAGAAAAAAGAATTTTTTCAATCTCGTAAATTGCATTTCCTACATAACCATAAGTTTTTGTACATCCTTTATTTCCTATGTGAAAATACTTTCTAGCAATTACCATATCAAAAAAATTTCTATACGGGGCTCCAAACCATGGTCCCCAAATAGATGTTGGTCTAATAATTGCCCAATCACAATCAGGTTGGGTTTTCCAAACAAGATTTTCTGTAATAACTTTGCTTTCTCCGTATAGCGTTGACGGAGCAAAATCTCTATCACTTTTAGGTATATATCCCACTTTACATACCAACATTGAAGATGTGATAATAATTTTTTTTAGATTATCCAATTTCTTTATGGCTCGCAAAAGATTTTCAACAGCTAATGTATTTGAATCATAGTCAGCAATCGTCTTTCCATCTAAATCGGTTCTTGCAGCCAAATGAACAATATAATCAGGATTAAATGATATTAATTCTCTTTCCACATCCGTATATACTCTTAAATCAACATTTTTCCATATACTTTTATGTTCCGAAATTTTGGGTTCGTTAAAATCCAAATTACAAACATCATAATTTTCGCTCATGAACCTCTCAATTAAATTCGTTCCAATAAATCCTGACCCACCAGTTATAACAATTTTCATTATCACATTACCATCTTCGCAATCTCCATTCCATAACACTCGATTGCATACCACCAGCCATACCCATTATCCCGGTATATCTGGTATTTTATTTTTGCCCTTTCCATTGCTTTCGATAATTTCTTTTCATGGCTGACTCCATCCCGTCTGAAATTCGCCAGAACTGTATTATCCACACATACCTTGCATCCAGCTCTTCTGATACGAAGAATCAAATCCCAATCATCATGAATATTCTTATTCTTATATTGATACAGATTATAGATTTCCTTCGTAATAAAGGTGGTTGGATGATTCCAATATCTGGAGGTAACCCAGGAACTATTTTTTGATTTCTTTATAAAGGAACCATGTTCACCAACAATTCTCAAATCTGCATAGAACAAATCATACGGCGTCTCTTGATAATATCTGACCGCATGTTCTATGGCGGTTGGCTCATACCAGTCATCACTGTTAATCAATCCAACCAACTGACCGGATGCCATTTTGATTCCTTTATTCATGGCATCATAAATACCCTCATCTGGTTCTGACTGATAGAGATAGGTATACCCTTTTTGTAAAAAGCTTTCCTTATAACCTTGAATTATATCCACTGTATGGTCATTTGAATTTCCATCAATAAGAATGTATTCAATATCATCATAGGTCTGATTTAACACGGACTCTATCGTTTGTGCGATTGTTTTTTCACTATTACGACACACTGTTATAATGCTTACTTTTAGTTTATTCATGGGTATCAAACCCTTCCGTACTCTCCGGTATAAACATAATCTTCACCGTCAGAAACACCAGTTTCAAGTCCATCCACAGGGACATGTTTTCGATGTACATCAGATCGAGCTTTAATTTGTCCTCTGCGGAGGTGTTGTACTTGCCGTAGACCTGGGCGTAGCCGGTGAGTCCACCACGCACCTGGAGTCTGGAGGTGAACTCCGGCAGCTCTGCCGTGTATTTCTCCACATGCTCCACCCGCTCCGGGCGGGGACCTACGATGGACATGTCTCCCTTTAAGATGTTCAAAAGCTGTGGCAGTTCATCCAGGCGGGTTTTGCGGATAAACCGTCCCACCCTTGTGATTCTGGGGTCGCCGGTCTTGCAGGGAATCACTGCCCCATTCTTTTCCGCATCCACAATCATGCTGCGGAATTTATAGATGGAGAAAACTTTCCCATGAAGGGTTACCCGATCCTGTCGAAAAAAAACAGAACCGCCATCCTCCAGCTTGATGGCGAGAGCCACCAGTGCCATGATGGGGGAGCAAAGCAGTAGCAGCACAGTACTGATTGCCACATCCCACAGCCGTTTGCTGGGATAAGCCTCTCTTCTGCCCTTCTTGCTGATGCTGTAGCGCATCAGGGGCGTATCAATCAAATGTTTTCCCTCGCAGCCCAACAGAAAGATGTCGTCGATGCGGGGTGTCATATAAATTTCTTTTTCCAGTTCCACACAGGTGGTGAGAATCCGGCTGCGCAAATGTGCCGGTACATCGTAAAGCACCACGGTGTCAAAGCTTTCTTTCCGCTCGGTCAGTGCCTGGCAGATATCCTCCCAGCAGACACAGGTTTCCCGGATGTCAAACATATGTCCCAGCTTTTTGGTAAGCTTCCGGGAAAAGAACGCATTCTCCTCTCCTTCTTCATGTCCGCTTAAAAGCAGGGTGCGCTTCGCGGGAATGTGTTCGATGAAGTACCGCTTTGCCCCCAGCATCCACAGGATAGAACTGAGAATCTGCAGGACTGCAATCAAGGTGCCGGGCACAATATTCACATACCCTCCGTGCATGAGACAGCACTCCGCATAAATAATGAGGTCTGCGATGCCAAAGGAAAGAATCTGGGAGAAAATCAATTCCCCGATCTGGCAGGTTCCGATTTTGAAGGCCTGGTACAGTCTGCTGAAGCACAGATAGAGAAACATATAGATGCCACAGGTCACTGCTGTTCCCGTGAGCCAGTGTCTGGAAAAGGCCTGTTCATTGTAATAAAGCACCCATACATAGGAAAACAATATGCAGTTGGTAAATCCCGCAAGGAATTTGATAAATTCCAGTATCCAATCCTGTTTTCCCCTCATGGCAGGACTATTCCTCCGTTTTATTTTCCGGTGCTTTCACCTTTTTCTTCCTCTGTGCCTTGATTTCGTCTTTCAGACCGTCATAGCACCACAGTAAAACTACCAGTAAAACCAGTACCCCGGTACAGAGAATCATGGTTTTTGCCACGCTCATCAGTCCATCGGTGGAGGTGTATTGAGCCGGTACGGACACCTGGTAGGCATCGGCGAAGCGGCTGGTATTGTAATATTCTTCTGTGGTGTTCTGCACCAGTTCTCCCCAGGAATTGATGGTATTGATCAGATTGGCCAGTAGGGTATCTGCATGGGAGATTTCCTCCTCGCTTCCGCCGTTTACAATGTCTGCCAGGGCATTTAACCGGGTATAGCTTTCATTTAAGCTGGTATTGATGGATGCAATCTGCTCCGTCAGTTCAAGTTTCTGTTTCACCAGCTCGTCATAGTAGACATTTTTCTGTTCTGAGGTGGTCACGGAATCCTGATTGCTCATGACAATCACCGGATCCTTCTCGTAATCGGTGATGGATTTCTCCACATTGGACAGCTGCGCCTGTACTTCCTGGAGCTTCAGGTTGTACTGTTCAATCTGGTACTGATAGTAATCCACCCGGATTGCCGCATCCTTGGTGAGATTTCTGGACTGTACATAGGAAATGAAATTTCCCAGATCCAGGGTGCGGATCGTCTCGATGGAATTGGACAGATCTCCGAAGGAGAGTCCCGTGCTGTTAGCCCGGAAGGTTCCAGCCTCCTCTGCTCTGGCATCCACATAGTTCTGCATCAGATCGATCTGATTGGTCAGCATGTCGGCTGCCTGGAGGTAGTCATAATCCTCGTAGTTAATCACATTGGTGGAAAGTGACAATACATCAGTATTCGCATAGGTTTCCAGGAAGTAATCCCGGTATGCGGAAAGGATGGCATTTAACAGTTCGGAGGTCTGTTCTGCCTTCAATCCCTTGATTTTATTCAGGCGAACCACGTATTGGGAGGGGAAGTAATCCAGATCAGAAATATTGGTATAATACTCTGCTGCATCCTCCGCCACGGTGTTGATGACCGCGATTTCCTGTTTTACGGAATCCGGCATGACACCGGTAATCTTCATGGCACTGCGCACATCCTCCACATCCACATCCTTCATCTGCAGATTTTCAAGAGCTGCACTGACGATGGGAGTGGATTTGATTTTGGTCACATCCAGGGCTCCGCCATTGGGATCCTGTCCCTGGTCGATGCCGTCATAGGAGAAGGAAATCACCGCGTTGGCATAAGAGCTGTTTCCGGTCAGAGCCTTAAAGCCCACAATCACTGCCCCAAAGATAACCCCGATACACACCGCCAGCATCAGCATATAGCCAAAGAGTTTTTTCTTTTTGCCCATGCGTCCTGCCACGTTTAACAGGTCAATGGTTTCCTCGTCTTCCTCCTGGTTGACCTGGAGGTAAATTCTCTGTAAATCCTTATCATTTAATTCTTCTTTTTCTATCATGTGATTTCAGTTTTCTCCCAAAGATTTCCCGGAGCATTTTGTGAAAAATGCGCTGTGCCGTGAAAAAGGCTGCAATTCCCATCAAAATTACCAGAAGTAATAGATAATCTATCGAAAAGAGTCCGCTTTTCGCAGTCTCTGCCATTTCCCCTGTCATGGTTTCTGTGGTGGTCTGTGCCAGCAGTTCATGGCTGCCATCCAGACTGTCCTCATTTACATTCTTGTGTACAGTGGTATGAGCGGTTTCTGTCTCCGGAATCTGCTCCTCCTCTGCCGCGTTCTCGTTTTCCCTGCCGGCAGCCGTTTCTGTGGTAACGATTTCTGCCGTGCTCGCCTTGATGTATCCCTGAGATGCGCCGTCAAAGGCTCCCTCAATGAGATACCAGCTTTCCCCGTTGACATCCTGGACTTCATCCAGTGCCGATATCTTCTGGTGGACATCCACCTTGCCGATATTGGCTGAATTGATGTCTGCCTCTGCCCGGACATTAGCACTCACCAGCGTCTGGACATAGGTGCCGTTCTCTGTGGTTTTCTCCGGCTGTTGTTCCTGTCCTGTGGTAAATTCTCCCTGGATATACCCCTCAATTCCATTATGTAAGGTAACCCGGTACCAGGTAGAGCCATCTTCTGCGGTCAGGGTTTCTTCCAGATCAAAGGTATTTCCCAGAATCAGGTGTCCTACGGTGGTGGAAGAACTATCCGCTTTTTCATATACAGAGACAGAAGGTGTTGTGAGTGTAGCCTGTTGCGTAAACAGCTTCATGTGATCCGATTCTCCCTTTTACTTGTTTCTGTCTGACACAGCTTAAGGGAACCTGTCCCAAGGGCAGGCTCCCTCATAGAAGTCTCTTAAACTGCAGGAACGAATACTAAAACACTGATCGTTTTAGGAGTTCCTTTGAATGCGCCAAGGATCTCACCTGTAACAGGATCAACAACACCCTCAACGAATTCAACAGTGCCATCGGCATTAACGCTCATCAGCATTACAAGGGAACCGTTGGTTACGCCTTTTGCCTTCATGCTTCCTGCGGAAGCAATGACATTACCGAAAGCATCTTTTGCAACAGCCTTGGTCTTTACAGTACCGCAGTTGTTGATGGCAGCTTTGCCGTTTAATGCATTGACGGTAGCCTGGAACATGAGAGTTGCAGGAGTAGTCATCAGTGCAGAAACAGCGGCACCTGCGTCCTCATTGGCTGCAGCCAGAGATACTACATTTTTCTCTGCGGCTTCAACATAAGCAGTCAGGTTGGTTGTCTGTACCGTACCATCAGCAGCCACAACTGCTACCGATACGGTATCAGTATTAACCACCTGTCCCGCAGCTGCTTTGTCAACGGACGGAGTGGTCGTTGCAGTTGCAGCCGGAGCTGCTGCAGCAGCGGAAGAATTACCGGAATTGCCGGAAGTTGTAGAACTTGCAGCAAAAGCGGTCATGCTCATGGACAGTGTCAGGGCAACAGTCAGTGCCATAGCCATAACTTTCTTTTTCATTGGTTTTTACCTCCTTATTTTATTTATCATCAAATCCTGGCGGATTTAACGATCATAGACATCGAGCTTTACTTCATCGTAGAAAGCATCGATCATGGTCTGACGGATACTATCCTCCCGCAGATAGTAGTCGTCATAGAAGTCCTCTGTGCCATCCTTTCTGGTAAAAGGAACGGACACATCGTCTCCCTGTAGCAGATAAAAGGAATCGCTGTCAAACTGATAATCCAGTGCCTGTCTTACCAGATAGACCGCTTCATCCAAAGTTACATCCGTATTCATATAAGAAGTAATGGAATTGTAGAGTTCCGTCACAATCAACGGATTTTCTTTCACGCAGGCTTTTGCTGCCTGAATCAGTGCCGTGATATACTGTTTCTGCCGTTTCAACCGCAGGGTGGGGCTTCCCAGCTGGTAATAGTCCCTCTCCCGCACATACTGTAGCGCCATGGAACCATTGAGATGTACGGTATTTCCCAGTACAAAGGCTCTATTTTTCTCCGGCATGTCCTCCAGCACATCCACGGTTACGCCTCCCACCTTATCATTGATAATGGAGACTGCGTCATAGCCGATGGCAAAGACGCCATGAATGGGTAAATCGTAAAGCAGCTTGGAAGAAGCCTCCCTCATGGAATTTAATCCGTTCCTGCCACCTCCGGCGTAGCCATACTGGAGACAGATCTGATTATGGATAGTCTCCATCTCCCGGGCATTCTGGTCATAAATATCCACATCTACCATGGAGTTTCTTGGAATCCCCACGATGCGAATCGTTTTCTTATTGGGATTCATGGATAAGACGAAAATAGCGTCGGCCTGACCTGCCTCCCAGTTATCCAGCTTGGTTTCTGTGGAAATAGAGCCGGAGCGGTCAATTCCCAGAAAGAGAAGGTTGATAATATCCTCATCATACTCATAGGCCTTTCCATTTAATGCCACCCAGTCATCCTGCCAGGTGACAGTGGCCAGTCCGGCCTTCTCCTTTGCAAGCTTTGCCGCTTCCTCATCGAAGCTGCCGGCCGTGGGGGCTTTATTCTCCACTGCGTTGGCAAGGCTTGCCTCCCCGCTTTTGTATAACACAACAAAAGCCAGACATAACACCGCGGCTATGCTGGCAAATAAGGCCAAAAGAATCCCCAATACTTTGTAGACGCGGCTTGTTCTCTTCTTTTTTCTTCTCTTTTTCTTTTTGGAATTATTCGTTTCATTCTGGCTCATTGTTGTTTTCCGACATTTTCCTTTCCTTCTCGACATAACTATAACCTGTTTTGGGTTATAAGTCAACATTTATAACAGAAGTGTAATTTTTTTTAGAAAATTATTTGTTTTCGTTATTTTACAATGAATAAATTATTTTTCTTAATCTGTTTTAGACTAGATAATCCGTTTTTTCCGTGTTATAATGTGCCCATGAAAGCAAATTGTGTAAATATTTTAAAACTTATTTTTTTGTTTACCTTTGGATTGTTCACTTTGTGGGGATGTGGAAAGGGAAGCGAACCGGCAGATGTTAATTTAATGGAGGAGGTTTCGGAGCTGCCGGATGCAACCATTACCATTCCTTCCACTCTTGTGGGAAACGAGGCGGAGCAGCTTCTGCCGGTGTCTCCGGAGACACCTCCTGCTGATTCTTCAGAAGAATCAGCTTCTTACCAGGAAACAGATAGCAGTCAGGCTCCTATGGTCACCTATCATATTGACGGAGATACCCGCACAGAGCTGGTCAATGAGATTACAAAAGAATTGGAAGAAAGTGTTTCCTCCGTGCTGGCAGACAAATACTATTACCCGGACATTACCGATATCCAGGTCAATGAAGACGCATCGGAATTTACGATTTTTTTAAGTTCGGATCAGCCGAATCTCTATGAATCCACCCTGATGCTTTCCTTTTATACCATTGGCAACAAATACCAGATCTATCTGGGTGTTCCTGCTGAGGAAGCCGTGACAACCGTCATCTATAAGAACGCGGAAACCGGGGAAGAATTGGCACGAACAGATTCCACTTCCATGCAATAAGTCACACCAAAAAGCCAGCTGTGTTCCACAGCTGGCTTTTTCCATACAGAGCTCTTTCAACATCCTTCCGTGTTAACCTGTTTCAGGTTATACATTTGTAGCCCGTTTTAGATTAGATATTATTTTATTAGCGCATAATACTGGGAAGGAGTTGATATATTTATGTACTCTCGTATCAGAGATTTACGTGAAGACGCGGATCTGAACCAGTCACAAATGGCCGCTATTTTGGGCATGTCGCAAACAGGTTATTCAAAATATGAAACCGGAACCAATGATATTCCTACTGAAATATTGATTAAATTAGCATCTTATCATAATACAAGTACGGATTATCTTTTGGGGTTGACCAATGTCAAAAAGCCTTATCCGCGCAATATAAAGATTTAAAAAAAATCCAGCCAGCTTACTCCATTCGCTGTCTGGATTTTAATTTCAGCCAATCCGGAAATGGATAATCCCATAACCTTATCATTCCGGTTCAACCCGTTCACACCGCACTGTTACCCGTTTCCGGCCTCCCGCAGTGCAGGTAAAGAGAGTCAAGTCCCATTTACCTGATGTCATTTCCTCTACTGCATCCCCCGAAAGCTGTTCTACCAGCGTCACCACATAGGAGATGCAAAGTCCCTCCGCATCCTCAAAGATTACGCTGTCTCCTGCTTCCAGACTTCTCAGTCTGCCAAAATGCCTACGGTAATTATGACCTGCTATCACCATGCTGTCCAAATAGGCAGAGCCTGTGTAGCGACAGGGGGCTGTTTTCAGAAGCGTGTCGCTCCACTCGCTCAAAACCGGTAGTTCTAATCCAAGCCTATGGATTTCCAGTTTTTCGATATAGTGGTTTCCGTCTACTTCCACGGTAGGCATAGGTCTTCCCGGTTCTGGCAGAGAACCTTCACTGCCTGCTTGCGGTGTTATCTGTGCCCTTTTCACGGCTACAGCCTGTTCCACTTTTTTTCTTGTACGCGCTGTCACCTGCGTGACCCGATATCCCTCCCATATGTTCCAAAGGGTAAGGAGGACTGCCGCCAATATCAGCAGCAGCCCAGCTGTAGTCAATGCTTTACTTTTCATGTTTATCGTTGTACTGCTTTCCTATCACAATTCCCAAAAGCAGCATCAGAACACCCAGAACAGCCAGCAGCAAGACGGGCCACCAAAGCTGCCCTGTCTGAGGCAGTTTCGCCGCAGCCACCCCTTTTTCCAATTCTGCTGAATTCATCGTTTGACCCGGGTTTCCCATCTGGGTCGCAGCGCCAGCGGATAAATCACCAGAATGTTCCGGATTACCAGATTGTGTGATGTCATTTAGCACAGCGAGTGACTCCTGTGAAAGAGAAGAAGCCATATTAGACGGATTGCCGGAAGCCGGTTGGTTTGACCCGGGAGGCTGTGTTCCGCTGTTTGAGGAATTCCCCCCACCTGTACTTCCACTGCCAGCACTTCCACTGCCGGTACTTCCAC
>CAKRNW010000087.1 GCA_934371505.1 uncultured Lachnospiraceae bacterium | reverse complement strand
CATACCCAAAGCGATCCGGGGTATGTGCAGGAGATTGAACAGCTTGGTGGAAGAATTTATCAGCTGCCCCGGCTTACTTCAAATCCTGTGGCCAATCTGAAGGGAATTAAACGGATTGTAAAAGAAAATGAATATGTGGCAGTGGTGCGTCATACACCCAATGCATTAGTAATTCCTCAGTTACTTGCGGCAAAGAGTGGTGGAAGTGTTGCAATCTGCCATTCCCACAGTACATCCAATGCCAAAATGACGGTTCATAGAATTGGACGCTTTATGATGAAACATAGTAACGTAGAACGTTTTGCATGTTCGGAGGAAGCGGGAAAGTGGATGTATGGGAACAAACCTTTCCGAGTGGTGCGCAATGCCATAGATTTGGATGGATTTTCTTTTAAACAGTTAAGCAGAGAGAAAATCCGAAAAGAATTTGGCATGGAAGATAATCAGCCGGTGTTCGGGCATATTGCCAATTTTGTGGCGTGTAAAAACCATACCTTCCTGATGGATATTTACCATGACATTGCCCAGATCCTTCCGGATGCCAGATTTTTTTGTCTGGGAGACGGAGACCTGCGGGACGGGATTATGGAGAAGGCAGAGCGCCTTGGCATAGGGGACCGGGTGATTTTTACGGGGATGCGTTCCGATGCCGCAGATTTTATGTCGGCAATGGATGTACTGATTTTTCCCTCCGTTTATGAGGGTCTGCCTCTCACCTTGATTGAGGCGCAGGCGTCTGGTCTGCCGATTCTGGTATCAGATACCGTAAATCCGGGAATCGAAGTAACCCAGGGATTAGTTTGCTGGAAATCCATTCAGGAGCCATCCGGACAATGGGCTAAAGAGGCGGTTTCGCTGTTAAAGGTAAATCCATCCAGAGTCTGCCAGCGGGAGGCTATCCAAAAAGCCGGTTATGATATTCATGATCTGGCGAAGTGGTATGAAGAATATTTTACAGGCTTGGCACAAGGGAAAAAATAGGAAGTTTCAGATGGAAAATAAAATCAAAAATATTCTGCTGACGGGCAGTAATGGCTTTGTAGGGCAGGAGATTGCAAAGTGCATAGCAGGCGAGGGACATCTCATAGGACTGGGAAGGAAAGCGGAGAACCAGTGTCCTTATGTTGCGGAGTATGTGAGTGCGGATTTATCCAGAGAAGGTGCTTTAGACAGTTTGAAAGGCAGAAAACTGGATGTGATTATCCATGTGGCTGCGAACCTGAATATGGCGGGCGGTGATGCAAAAGTGATTACCGACAACTGCCTGGGAACTTTTTACCTGACCAGACTGGCGGTGGAGGCAGGTTGTTCCCGTTTTATTTTTATTTCTTCATTACCGGTTGTGGGAACGCCGAAACCGGATGAAACAGGAATGATTACAGAAAAGAATCTGCCCCACCCGGAAACCGTTTATCATGCATCAAAACTGATGGGGGAACATCTGGTCAGCCTGCTGAATCGCCAGGGCATACAAAGCACCTCACTTCGGATTCCGTCACCCGTTGGCGTTGGAATGTCTGCTAAGACGATTTTATCGGTATTTTTGCAATGTGCCAGGAACGGAGAAACCATCACTTTACGGGGAAAGGGCACACGGAGGCAGAACTATGTGGATGTGAGGGATATTGCCCGGGCGGTATTAAAGGCAATACAAGCACTCCAATTGTCAGAATGTTATGATATTGTAGCACGGCAGACCGTATCAAATACAGAACTGGCAAACTTATGCATCAGGATGTTGGATAGCCAATCGGAAATTAGATTCGAGGGGCAGGATTCCAGCGATGATGTAGACTGGCGTGCAGATGGCAGTCTTGCAGAAAAGGAATTAGGCTTTGTTCCACAATACACATTGGAAGCGACGATTGCCTGGGTGCAGTCAGAGATGAGATAAGACGAGGAAAAGATTGTGAGAAAACTTACCATTTTACTCTTAGGAGTGGGCGGGAATGTCAGCCAGGGAATTTTAAAGGCAATTCGTGCTTATGATTTTACAAAGGAAAATGTGGAGGTACATGTTATTGGAGCCTGTATCAGTCCGGAATCTGTGGGATTGTACATGTGTGACCAGGCGTGCATCAGCCCTTATGCTAATGATCCGGGGTTTTTGGACTGGGTCATTACTCTTTGTAATGGGCAGAATGTAGATTTAATTCTAACCGGTGTGGAAGAAAATATCATTGCTTTACAGCAGGGAGCGGAGGAATTGCGGAAACGCACGAAAGCTGTCTTTGTGGCGTCCCCCTTAGAGATGCTGGAGATTGGACAGAATAAGTACCTGACCTGTGAGTGGCTAAGGGAGAATGATTGCCACTATCCTGGATACTGCCGCCTGGATGACCGGGATGCAGTGAAGGAACTGGTTCAGAGCGTTGGGTTCCCTTTGATTGCGAAGCCCTGTCACGGAAAAGGGTCTGGCGGTGTGCGTTTCCTGAACGACAAGGATGCCTTACAAGCCATGGGAACGCCTGCGGACTATGTACTGGAGGAATGTGTGGGAACTGCCGCCGATGAATATACGGTGGGATGTTACTGTGATAAAAATGGACAGCTTGTAGATAGTATTGTTCTGCACCGGAGGTTGGGACATGGTTCCACGATGGCGGCAGAAGTAGTGGATGATGCGGAAGTCCGGGCAGAGGCAGAAAAAATCTGTAAAGCATTCCATCCCGGGGGACCGTTAAACATCCAAATGCGGAAAGATAAAGACGGGCGGGCAGTCTGCTTTGAACTGAATGTCCGTTTTTCCGGAACGACACCGATACGGGCGCATTTTGGCTATCAGGATGTCGTAGCATTGATTAAAGAATATTGTCTTGGCGAAGATATCAAGGAATGCTTCAAGGCGCAGAAAGGCGTAGTTTATCGATATACCAATGAATTCTATATGAAAAAGAATCCTGAAAAAAAGTTTGTTACGGGGAATGAGATATTAGATATGCAGGATTTCGGAGTGGAATTATGAAAATCTGTTTCTTTTCGGATATTCATGGAAATGGGAGTGCGTTTCATGCGTTTGTGAAACGGATGGAGCTAGAACAGCCGGACAGGATTATTTTTGGTGGGGACTTTTTCGGCTATTACTATGATGCACTGGAGATATTGCATGAAATGCAAGAGTTACAGTACACCTGCATCCGGGGAAATCATGACCAGATGATGCTGG
The DNA here is from genome assembly GCA_934371505.1 of uncultured Lachnospiraceae bacterium. GTDB lineage: Bacteria > Bacillota > Clostridia > Lachnospirales > Lachnospiraceae > UMGS2037. The sequence goes on along the minus strand of CAKRNW010000087.1, from coordinate 6,419 downwards.
ACTGTAAGGAAGACCCAAGCATTTTGCACCAGATTCATGATTTGAGCAGATTAGAGGGGCGATATGGAAGCAGCTATCAGCAGGCTTTTCAGCAGATTAGTAAGGAAGACCTGGATTTTTTGCACGACCTTCCGGAAAAATTGGAAATGATGGTAGATAGAGTCAAAATTGGATTTTTCCATGGCTCGCCCAGAAACCCCTTATTGGATCGTATTTATCCGGATACCGTGATCGAGGATACCAGTGCTTTCGAGCCATATGATTATGTTTTTTGTGGACATACCCATCATAAACTGGTAAAGCAAATTGGACACACCTGGCTGGTTAATCCCGGTTCTGCAGGACAGCAGCGGGATGGAAAAGGAACTTCCTATGTGATATTTGATACACAGAAAAGAATATTCCGGATTCAATCCTTTGCATATGATTGTAAAGTTGTGGAGCAGCAGATTGAAGAATACGAAAAAAATACGCCGGATATGACGAAGAAATTGAAGGAAGTGTTATACAGGCGGGCATGGTAGTACTTAATATACGCAAAAATGAATAACAGAAATCTGTTTTTGATTAGGGGGAACTGGAATGAAGGCAACAGTCATAAAAGGCGAAATACAAGGGGAATTACAGGAGTTAATCCCCACCCGGTTTTGGTTCAGACAAGCAATGGTAATAAAATGCGAAGAGGAAGGCACGCTTCTGGGTGCTGCCGTCATGGAAGAAATGAGGGACAGCTATCAGATGTCATGGATCTGGGTCAAGAAAGAGTACCGGAGACAGGGGGTGGGCAATCAGCTTTTGGATGCGGCAATCATATTGACAAAGCAACAAAATGCAGAGCAGCTATTCTTAATCTATGATTCTAACAGCGCAGATTCCGCTGTGATAAGCTATATGCTTGCAAAACGGCGGTTTGAGCTTCAAGAGGATTCTACAGCCACCATTCACATCACAAGACAGCAGCTGCTGGAGGCTCCGCTGTATTCCATGCAATTAAGAGAAAAAAAGAATGGGGTTCGAATCATACCGCTTCAATATCTTACACCAAATCATATGCATTCCATCATCAGGGGACATGAAAAGCGAAATGCCTATATGATTAGCCGGGCAGATTATCTAAATGCGGACAGGCGGTACAGTATGGTGTTGGCGATAGGAGAAAAATTAGGCGGTATTGCACTGGTTCGTCCGTCCCGGGAAAAAGATGCCTATATTCTGGATCTTCTCTTTTTGGATAAGGCAGCAGGTGCCGAGGGAATCCGGCTTCTGAAGGAGGTTTTAGACGCATTGCTTTCACCGGCTGCACATCTTAACTATCTGGAATTTGCCTGTGTAGGGGAAAATGCCTTACCACTGGCCCAAAAGCTTCTGGGCAATATTGAGATTACGTGGGAACCGTCAACCGAAGGAAGATTATGGATATAAGTAAGGAGAATGAGGATGGATATCAGCATATATAGTGAAAGAAAAAAGGCAGATATTACGACCATCAAGGATAAGCAACAGGATGTGCAGCAGCAAGTGCTGCAGCAACAAAGGATGCAGCAGCTTCGGCAGGTTCCGCAAGGCGAAAAGGGAATTGTTGGCACCCAGTATGCGATATATAGCCGAAAAGAGGAATTGGAGAAACAGGAGGCAGACAGTCCGTTTTTATTCAAGCTACGGTACAGGGAACGCCGGGAATTGAAGGAATTGCGGGAACATCATAGGCAGGATATCTTAAACGATACGGTAGCTGGTATGCAAAATGCGCTGGAGGACCAGTTAAAGGACCAGGATCAGACAGAGCTGACACAGGTAGGACAAGCCTTCCAGGCCTGTATGGAGAAAAAGGCGGGAGCAGATGTATTTCAGCCGGACAACCTCTTAGTAAAGGGAGTAGAACAAACGGGAGAAGTGAAAGCTCTTTGTGAAATCCTAAAAAAACTTAGGAGTACTTCTGCTGCCAAGTTTACACAAGAGGAAGCCCGTACATTAATACAACAGTATGGGAAGATAAACTTAAAAACAGGAGAAGCAAACACCGCTCATTACCTTAAAATGAAGGATGAACAAAATGAAGCGGTGGGAATGAAGGTAATCGGGGAAAATCCGGAAATGGCATATTTGCTGTTGTATCAATGTGCCTCGGTAGCGCTTCGTAATCATTTGAATCAAGTAGACAAATCCCAGGTCAATCTACAGGCATTTTCTGTCCTATGCGGCATAGCCATGACGGCAACCTATGCGGCCTCCATTGTATGCCTCAATAATCCGGTTGAAACCCACATCGAAAAAACGCGGAAAGATAAGCTGCAGGAAATTATTAAATATAACCGATATAAAAAGCCATGGTTTCAAGAGTATTATGAGCCACTTCTAAAAAAGGTAATGGGAAGAGTGCTGGAAATCGAACAGGGTGAGGATTCGGTAAATATTCTGGGCAATGAAGTCATTAAGCGTATGGAGCGTCTGGTACATAGACTGGATAGCGAGCTTGGAGTAATAGAAGCATACGTTTCAGAGCATGAGGAGCTGACACTTGGAATGCCTCGGCTGAAGGAAAAGATTTGTGCAAAGCTGGGACAGAAGCTTGATATGAACAGCCTAAGTAATAAGGTGCTGCAGGAATTAGAAGGAAAAGAAGCAGAATCGGATATTACCCAGGAGGTATTTGAACAGCTTATACAGGAGGTGGATGTTCGTCCGTACCAGGCAAGAAAGACCATGCTGGAGGAAGAAATGCCGGAGCTGAAGCAGCCGGATATGAAAAGCTTTTGGGAAGACCGTACAATTCAGCACTGGATTCTGGAGGCAAAGGAAGAAGATTTCACGGCATATGTCAAAGAGGTTGCGCTTCAGGCACAGGAAAATGAGAAAAATCTGCGGAAAATGCTGGAACGCGATTTGATGAAAACCAGTCGTGAAATCGCCTTTTCTGATTTGAAAAAGCAGTTAGGTGCGTACTGGTATACAAGCTCTCCTGCAGTAATTGCCTATGAGGCACGGCAGATGCTGGCACATCTGGGGGTTTTTTCCGTAGAAGCCAATTCCAGAAATGAGGCAATGAAGAAAGCAATGAAGAACAGCGGATTTCCGGAAGGATTCGCAGAACAGGCACAGACACTTCTGATGAAGCAAAAGGTAGATATGAAGGATGTCGAAAAACTCACCGATGCCTTGAACCAGTATAAGCAATACGCAGAAAAGAATGCGGCTTTCTTCAGTAAAAAGGTTGGAATGATGAACTTTTCCGAAGCCGGCTGGAAAGCGTTAGCTGCACTGGAAAGTGAATATTTATGCATAGAAAGCGAAGAGTTTGAGAAACTTCTGAATGGGAAAATAGAAGAAGTAAAGAAGGTCGAGGATACCGAAAAAATCAGTTGGAATGAATATTTTTACTCTGAAAAAAAGACAGAGGTATCTTACGATTATTTACCGTATAAAAAACGGTTAGAGGGAGCGGACCTCTGTGAGTGGAGTGGATTCGGAACGATCTATTCATCACACAAAGAGCTTGTGATGCGGGAGATTGCAAAGCTGCTGCAAGGTAAGAAACTGGCAGAGCATCTGAGATACATGGAGGGGATAGATAATTTTGATATGCTGGAGACTTTAACTGCAGCCCAGTATCAGAATTTGTGTGTATATCTGCGTGCAAATCTGGGAAAAACCGCAGAAAAGTGGTCAGAGATTTCCGGAGTGGCAGAAATGAGGCTTCGGGGCAGACTTATGGAAAAGATGATTTTGGGTGAAGTAACAGAGCAAAACTTCGATATAGTTCTGCAGAAAGAATGGGAAAATGAGCAGGAGCAGAAACAGTTAAGTGAAAGAAGGCTCCTTTATTTGCTGGGCAGCGAGGAAGAGGATACAACACCACTGCATGGTAATATTTTAAAGGTTGAAGATAAAGCCCAGCGGAAGGTTCAAAACAGATTAGACCATTTCCGGCGTGCAAGAGGTGCATGGGAATTATTAAATGCACAGAATGTCTATCAAATTGTGTGCATTAAACGGCTTTGCAGAGAATTGATTTATTATTATGCAAAGCATGAGGATTTACACAGCAGGAGTCTTAGAGACTGGATGTGGGATACACTGATTGCAGGTGAAACGTTTAGTGATAAAAACACGTTACCCAATAACGTATTGGTAGAAATTCTACGAGAAAATGAAATATCCAGTAAGGCAGATCTGGCATATTTTGTACAGGCGGCCCAGATCATGAGAAAGGCACTTGGGGAAATGCAGAAAACAGATACCGCAGAGAATAAGGAAGGGCGGCGTTATTATTTTCTGGAGTTTCTGATGTGCGGAATGGAAAAAGAACTGTTTGGACCCGGAAAAAAATATGAAGCGGTATTAAACGGTGGGGATGAAGCTGCGTATGAGAATACCATAGCGAAATTAGCGATAGCTACACTTCGGCGAAGTGACCGTTTGGAACGGAAGCTGGATGAACTTCTTGTGGGAAGACCCAAAAGTGAAAAAATATGTATCATGAACCGGTTATCAAGTGTGCTTGGCGGACTGGAACCAACAGAACAAGATCCACTGACCGAAAAAAAGGCTGCAGTGACCAAGGATATGGGAGGACAGCCCGGTGAATCGAAACCAAAAGAACAATATGAACTGACCGAAAAGACTATAGTGACCGAAGATATGAAGCAGCAAAACCTAGAAAAATACGGAGTGGAATCGTTTGATGATTTGCTGGATAAATTAGAAAGCTATATTTCCGATTCAAACGGAAAAGGCATTTTTGAAAATGATGAGATAAGGAAAACGGCTGAAGTCGGAAATATCAGGAAGAAAGAATTAGAAGACTATGACAAGCAGGCATTTAGAGGTCTGGTTCCGTTTTTGATGAAGGAGCAGGATGTCTGGAAACATATGATGTTTGATGAGAACGAAGAGTTTCAGGCATATATGGGGGAATTATGTCAGGAGCTGGAACCGTTGATTAAAGTGATAAATCGCGGACAGTATCGATATGACATCAGTACGGTTACGTTGTTCCTTCGGGAGAAGCAGACTGAAATCCGGAAAAAGCATGATTCCTTGTATTGGCAGGAAAGCATGAATACATTTACACAGATGCTCTTAGATAGGAAGACCGATGGGAAAACACTGGAAGAACGGTTAAAAAAGGCAGATGCAAAATACGGGGATGAATTGACCATGCGAATCCTGTCAGCCGTATTAAAAGGAAATCAATATGCAAATGAGATTTTGCAAGGCGAGAAAACTCTGGAAAAGGTTTTGTCAGAAGGGAAGAAGCGATATGATGCCAATAGAGATTACATGGATAAAAGAATTGCACAGATGCGGCAGAATATGGATGAAAGGGAGGCTGACAAGATATTCCTTCCGTTTATTCAATATATGATAGAACGCTGTATCACAAACAGTGCTGCAGATTTTAAGACACAATATGATAGATGGTACGCGGATTACCTGAGAAAGATGGAGGAGCATCCGGTTGTAGAGACAGAGCGTGTTGTGTTGGATGAGATACAAAAGACAAGAATTGAGGCGGCCAGACAGCGGGCCGAGGGCATCGAGCTTGAGCAGCCGGTGAGGGAACAGCTTCAGAAACTGCGGACGCAGGCCCATAGACAATGTTCTCCGGTTCTTGCAGCTGGCGATAGAAAGAATGCAGTCCAATGGACTGATATTGATAATGCGGAAAGGGCAATTGATAAGAGATGGAGTGATATACCGAAGCTGGTTCGGAATCTATTGGTGGAAACATATCTTTCCCAGGAAAATCCGAAGCTGGAAAGTCTGGACAAAGAAGTCCGCTGGCTTACAACAAGGTACCAGCAGCTAATGGAAGCACAGCCGTTCAAAGACGGAGAAAACCCCATGCAGCTGGAACGCTATTTTATGTATCTGTATCTTCACGATGATAAGGAAGAAGCTGTACCACAGGGAGACTCCCTGAAGCTTTATAAAGAATTGCAGGAGCGGCAGGAGATCGTTAAGCGTGTTGCAGACCTGGAACAGATAGGGCAGTATGCCTTTATGAAACAGGAAATTACAGATGTGAAGAATTGCTTAGCCATGGGACTTTATACCATGTCAGGTACAGCATTTCAGGAACTTGCCGAGAATCGGATGCAGTATTTTGCATCCGCATATCAGGCAAACTGTGTGATTTCTGAAGAGATAGAAAAGCGGAAATTGCAGCTTAGGGGAAATACGGAGCAGATACGGGCAGGCTTCCTTGAATATTTCCGGACAGATATATTAGCGGGAATTACAAAAGGGAATCTTCAGACATTTCGGGAAAAGGTGCAGAAATGTATGGAAAATGACAAGCTGTGTGATGCGGTACAGGATTTTGATACCCTGCTGGGAGCTGTATCCTCCGATGATTTATCCGCAGAGGAGCGACAAGGGGCAGCCGTAACCAGAAAAGACCTTGAAAAATTAATTGC
>CAKRNW010000086.1 GCA_934371505.1 uncultured Lachnospiraceae bacterium | reverse complement strand
CATCGGGGTGACAGGATTCGAACCTGCGACCTCCTGGTCCCAAACCAGGCGCTCTAGCCAAGCTGAGCCACACCCCGCTTTACTGGCTGTTGGTCTGTTCCGTGACGCAAGAATCATTGTACTATAGGGTTTTTACAATGTCAACTGTTTTTTGTATGGATTTTTTGAATTTTATATTATTTTTTGACTTTCTTCTATTATTTAGTCAATTTACAAATACCGGATATCGAAATGCCACTCCCCAAAGCGGTCTGTCTCCATGACAATATAGGATGGTCTGCGCCCATCCTGTCTCGGGTAAGAAAGACTGCCTGGATTCAAGACCACGATCCCGGCTCTATACTCAATAGAGGGGCGGTGCGTATGTCCGTACATGACCACATCCACGCCCCTTGCTCTTGCTTCTTCTATAATAAATTCGGTTCCCATAGATACATAATAATGATGTCCATGAGTCACCCATACCTGCAGAGCACCAATTTTGAAAGTAAGCTCTCCCGGCAGTTCTGAGAAAAAATCATTATTGCCGGCAACCATTTGTACCGGGCACCCTGCTGCCTGTGAGATAAAAAACTCGCTTCCCTCAATGTCTCCACAATGAACCACCAGATCAATTGGGGCGGTTCTCTCTACTGCTTTTACAAAATTCTCGTTGTGCCGATGTGTATCGCTTACAATCAGTACCTTCATCCGTTTTCCTCTATCATTTCTCCTGAAGTAGTTCTTTCATTGCCCGAAGTGCTTTGCCCCGATGACTGATCTCATTCTTCTGCTCATCTGTCAGTTCTGCACTGGTACATCCAAATTCCGGCAGGAAAAAGATAGGATCATAGCCAAAACCATTCGCGCCTTTTTCCTCGTAGCCGATTCTTCCCTCTACCGTTCCCAACGTGGTAAGTAACTCTCCATTGGGCAAAACCGCTGCAATCGCACATACAAATCGGGCGGTTCTCTTTTCATCCGGCACTCCCTCCAGTCGTTCAATCAAGTTGGCATTCTTGAGCCGATAGGAAGTATCCTCTCCCATATACCGGGCAGAGTAAATTCCGGGCTCCTTATTCAATGCATCAATTTCCAGTCCCGAGTCGTCTGCCAGCACGATTGCATCTGTCAAGGCAGCAACCGCTTTCGCCTTAATGATCGCATTTTCGGTAAATGTCGTTCCGTCCTCCACGATGTCCGGGTTAATGCCAATCTCTTTCATGGAGAGAATCTCCATGCCCATATCTTCCATAATCATGCGGATTTCCCGCATTTTGCCCACATTTCCTGTTGCAAAAACTATTCTTCCCTTTTGCTTCATCTCATCTACTCCATTTTCTCATAGGCCAGCAGAACAGTCTCATAGATTCCTTCTGCTATCTTTCTGCGGTACTCCGGCTGTTTTAAATACTTTCTTTCCTGGGGATTCGTGATATACCCAGGCTCCAGAATCACCGCCATCGATGGTACCTGGGTCAGCATAAAATCCTCCTCGTCTTCAAAAATGCCCTCTGCCCTGCCGTTTATCGCTGTTGTCACCTGGCGCTCCAGCAAATCCGCCAGTCTGGCACTATCCATCTCCGGTTGAAAATATTCTCCTCCGTACCGCACCACTGTGCCATATGTCTGGGTATTCTCAGAATTTCCCATACGGATTCCGATATAAAAATCCGCCTCTGACCCCACGCACAGGCTTAACCCCTGTGCCGGTGTCAAATCCCTCTCCTCGATTCTTGAATAATAGGCTTTGATTTCGCTGGTATCCAGCAGTTCCTTTAAATATCCGGCAATCTTCAGGGCATTTTCATCCGCTGACGGATCAATCACGATAATTTTATCATATATTTCTTTGGGATGATACAATTCTATGGTAAGATATCCTTTTTCCAGCACACTCCGGTACTCACGAACTCCTCTGAGGGGCATGACCAGCCATAGTTTTCCCCCATATAACTGCATCTGCCCCTGTTGGATTTCTCCATCTACCAGTACCGGATGTTCCTTCAGGTAGGACGCATCCAGGGTATCCACCCGGACCCAGAGTTCATGATCCATATAGTGATTTTCAATGGTTACCTGTTCGGATCGTGTTTCCTCCGGAACCGGAATGAAAAGACAGTTTTTCCCCACATTGATCTGTTCTATGACAAGGTTCTGCTGCCAGACATTCTCTGCCATCCCAGTCAGTTCCGTTCCCGCATCCTGTGCTACATCCTGAATCAGGATCTGTTTATGGGAAGCATGGTAAAACATCACAATAAAAGCCGTAATTGCAAAGAGTGTACTGTAAACCACACTTCCTATCATGAGTTTCTTTTGTGCGCTCATGTTATTCCCCTGCTTCTGACTTCGCTCTTCTGGGTGGTTTCGGTCCCAGGAACTGATAATAATAGGTTTTCATCATTCCATTATAAATTTTACGGTTTTTGTCTGCCTTACGCCCAATATCACGCTCCGCCTGTTCATAGGAAGTGATCAGATACATCGACCAGCTGTCCAGTTTCGCAAAACGTTCACCAATCGTCTTGTACAAAGGCGGCAATGCCTCCTTGTCTTCCAGACGTTCTCCATAAGGCGGGTTTGTGATCAGGAAACCATATTTCTTGGGATGGCTCAGATCTGCCACGCTTCTGCGCTGGAAATGAATCAGCTTATCCACACCGGCAAGTCTGGCGTTTGCCCGGGCGATGGATACCATATCATCATCGATATCGTACCCCTGAATATCCGGTTTCACTGACAGATCCATCTCATCATTGGCCTCTTCCACCGCATCATACCATAACTGCCGCTCCAACACGTTGCTCCAGTTTTCCGCAAGAAAAGAGCGATTCATTCCAGGCGCAATTCCTGCTGCCATCATGGCCGCCTCAATGGGAATGGTTCCGCTTCCGCAGAAAGGATCCACCAGAATTCTGTCTTTATTCCATGGAGTAAGCATGATCAACGCAGCTGCCAGGTTCTCCGCAATAGGTGCCTTGGCAGTAAGCTTCCGGTAGCCCCGTTTGTGCAGGGATTCTCCCGTGGTATCCAGACCTACCGTCACCACATCCTTCATCAAAAATACCCGTACGGGAAAGGATGCTCCATCCTCCTCAAACCAGGAGATGCCATACACTCCCTTTAACCGCTCCACCATGGCCTTTTTCATAATGGATTGGATGTCGGAAGGACTGAATAATTTACTCTTTACACTGGCTGCTTTTGCGACCCAGAATTTTCCATCTGCAGGAATGTATTCTTCCCAGGGAAGTGCTTTGGTTCTCTGGAACAATTCTTCAAAGGTGGTTGCCGTAAAGCTTCCGACATTGATCAGAATACGCTCTGCACTGCGCAGGAAAACGTTGGCACGGCAAATTGCCTCCTCATCCCCGATAAAAGTCACTCTGCCATCTTCCACCTGGCTGATCTCATAGCCGAGATCATATATTTCTTTTTTTAGTACCGCCTCCAGTCCAAAATGACAGGGCGCAATCAATTCCATTTTTCTCATAGGGTTATTTTACTTCTTATGTACCTACAAAGCAAGAGGGAGATGCCTAAAATGCCATCTCCCCCTTTGGATACTAGTTCTCTTTGTAGCTGTCTTTCTGCTTGTCGTTACAGTTGTCTGCTTTGTTTTTGCTCTGGTTCTGATTATTGTTCTGGTTGTTTTTCTGGTTGCTCTGGTTCTGTTTGTTGTCGTTCTGGTTAAAGTTAGACATTTACATTCGCCTCCTTGTAATTGATTGTTACAGGAGTAGTATTTGCACTTTACACATTTCTATTCAAAAATTTTCATCGGAATAAATCTTTTAAAATACGTGCCATCAGACAAGCTGCCGTCACTACCAGTATAATAGGAAGTGACAGCCAAAATGCATAAAAGAAGACTACCACAAACAAAACAAGACAGATTGCTCCCAGGATGAGGGCAAGCCATCGGGGCATCGTAATCTGTTTCTGTCCAAAATGAAGATGGATTTTCTTCTCTTCCTCCAGAGCTTCTTCGTATTCTTCCTCCTGCATCATACTGCTGCGCTGTTCCGCCTGCAGAATGGATTTTGCGAGCAAACGAGGATCTCCCAGCTGTTCCAGAATCTCCTGCTCGCTTTTGCCGCTGCGCATCTGGATTTCAAAATACTCCTGATAATAATTCATAGTATCCTGCAAAGTCCCGGAATCAATTCTCCCTACCAGACTCTGCCGAAGTTTTTCTAAAAATTCAAAACGATCTTTCAAATGAATACCTCTTATGGATAACGTTCTCTTCGATATTTCACGATCTGTTCCCCTGTGTTAACCAATCTGCGGTCTCCTCTCCCTCTTCCGCCTTCTCTTAAGTCCCAGAATCGAATCCTCACTGTATACCACCATATACATCACTCCGGCCATGGCAAATGCTGTTGCCACATCCCACACGGAATGCTGCTTGATAAACATGGTTGACAGAATAATGGATATGCAAAGTACCAGGGACAGTGCTTTTGCTCCACGGTTATTGGCAAAATGTTTGCTTCTGGTAATTGCAAAATGCGCACCCAATGAATTATATACATGAATGCTGGGCCAGAGATTTGTAGGCGTATCTGTCCGGTAAAGCCATGCCACCATGGCAGTAAAGATATTATCTCTGGGCATCACCCTGGGTCTTAAATGATGTCCATTGGGGAAGATGGTGGAAACCAGCAGAAATATGGTCATTCCTGTAAACAGAAACATACAGGTCTTATAATAATCTTCCTTATCTTTAAAGAAAAAATACATCACTACAAATGCAACATAGGAAAACCATAAAAAATACGGGATCACAAACACTTCGCAAAACGGTATGTAATCATCCAAAGCTACATGAATTACCGTATATCCTCTGGTCACCGTTTTCTCCAGATGGGAAAACCATGCCAGATATACAATTCCGTAGATAATCAGTGGCAACGCATGCCGATATTTACGGCACAACTCTTTCATTTTACTAACCTTTTCCTTTCCATACCAGTGTGAAAGTTAGTTTTCACACTACTTCTCTTCTTTTAAACGATCATTCGCATTTTAGTGGATTCATTTTTAATATATATGTCATCCGATTTCACATAGACCTCCCCATCGGTATGTACCCAAAGGGATTCTGAAATTTTGATCCGCACTTCTCTGGCACGATATTTCTCAATGCAGGGAAAGCCAAAATGTTTTCCCTTCATTGCAGTGGGCAATGCCAGTAAAATCAAGGGTTTGGGAATGTTTCCCACTACACAGAGATCCAGGAATCCATCCTGATAATCCGCATCCGGTCCAAACATGAATCCTCCACCTTCGTATTTATGATTCATACAGGCCACAAATAACAGTCCTTTTACATGAATCGGCTCATTTTCATCTAAATATAAGTCACAGGAAACTCTTTTCGCCTTAATCAGCTGTTTCAATGCAATGCACAGATAAACCAGCTTTCCCATTTTAAAACGATTCAGGAACTCCTTCATCTTCGAATGCAAAGCTTCCTCGCAAACTGCAGCGTCAAATCCAATTCCACAGCTGACATTAAACCGTTTCACACCGGAAAAATGTTCCTTATTATAAAGACAACTATGTTCCTCCGAAACTGTGGCAAATTTTAAGCAGCCTACATCCATCAGGTATCCCTGTTCATTTTTCAGGATTTTCTCCATGAGTACTGTTGGTTTTACGGACATTTCCATATCCCGTGCAAGATCATTGCTGGAGCCGCTGGGAATATATCCGATCCGCACATGATCTAAATGGCATACTCCGGATACCACCTCGTTCATGGTTCCGTCACCACCAAAAACCAGAATGTCATAAAACTGATCCGGATCCTGTGTCATCCTGCGTACATGTTCCTCAATCTGACCAAATTCTTCAGAAAAGAACACCTCGTAAGGAATCTGTCTTCGATTCAGGATTTTCTGACATTCTTCCCATATTCGAATCCCCCGGCCGGATTTCGATGCCGGGTTGACAATAACATGGTACATGGCTTCCCCCTCAATCTTACTTTGTACACATCTGCCTTTACACCTCGCTATTCTAACAGTATTCGACAGGTAAGTAAAGTAAAAAAATTCTAAACTTTAAGTACTATTGGACTATATTTCCAGAAAAACATACTATGCTATAATAATTCCAATTTAGTGCGTTACTGCGCAGAAAGTGAGGAGTATTGTATGTATTCATTTGATGAAGTACAAAAAACCGATCCCGAGATTGCTCAGGCGATTGTAGATGAGCAAAATCGTCAGAATTCCCACATTGAGCTGATTGCTTCCGAGAACTGGGTAAGCAAAGCTGTTATGGCTGCAATGGGCAGTCCTCTTACCAATAAATATGCGGAAGGATATCCCGGAAAAAGATACTACGGCGGTTGCGAATATGTGGATGTGGTTGAAAACCTTGCCATCGAACGGGCTAAAAAGTTGTTCGGATGCGATTATGTCAATGTGCAGCCACACTCCGGTGCCCAGGCCAACTTTGCAGTGCAGTTCGCAGTCTGTGAGCCCGGTGATACCATCATGGGAATGAACCTGGATCATGGCGGACATCTAACCCATGGAAGTCCGGTGAATGTCTCCGGTAAATATTTTAATATTGTTCCCTACGGTGTGGATGACAACGGTTTCCTGGATTACGACAAGATGCGGGAGCTTGCCCTTGCCAACAAACCAAAAATGATTATTGCCGGTGCTTCTGCTTATGCCCGCACCATTGATTTTAAGAAATTCCGTGAAGCAGCTGACGAGGTTGGTGCTGTTCTCATGGTTGATATGGCACATATCGCCGGTCTGGTAGCCGCCGGTCTGCATCCCAGTCCGATTCCCTATGCAGATGTAGTTACCACCACCACGCACAAGACATTACGTGGTCCCAGAGGTGGTATGATTCTCTGCAATAAAGAGGCGAATGAAAGATTTAATTTTAATAAAGCCATCTTTCCCGGCACCCAGGGCGGTCCTCTCATGCATGTCATTGCTGCGAAGGCGGTCTGCTTTAAAGAAGCCTTATCTCCCGAATTCAAGGTTTATCAGCAGCAGATCATTGACAATGCCCAGGCTCTTTGCAGGGGATTGATGAGCCGGGATATCAAAATTGTATCCGGCGGCACAGACAACCATCTGATGTTAATTGATCTCACTCCTTATGGGCTGACCGGAAAGGCAATTGAGAAGCTTCTGGATGCGGCTCATATTACCGCAAACAAAAACACCATCCCCAATGACCCTCAGAAGCCTTTTGTCACCAGCGGCATCCGTCTGGGTACCCCGGCCGTCACCTCCCGTGGCATGAATACTCAGGATATGGATGAAATTGCAGAGGCGATCTCCCTGATCATCAAAGGCGGCGAGGAGAATGTCCCCGCAGCCAGAGCAATTGTCCAGAAGCTTACCGACAAATATCCTTTACTGTAAATTTTATTTCCAATCCCAAAACCGGAAACCCTGTTGGAGTTTCCGGTTTTCTTTTCTATGATTCCTTATTCATAAATACGCTTTTCTTTTGGCACCTGTAAAATCTGTTCTGCCAGAATACTGGCAATCCGTTCATTTCCTTCATCGGAAGGATGTAATCCGTCATAAGTCATCCAGCCTGCCGCAGAAGGATAGGGATACTCGTCCGTTTCCGGATTGTAAGTATACTGCACATAATCCGGGAATTCCACATTCCGGTATTCTCCATCCACTTTCATACGTTTAAAGTGTAGTACATTTCCCTGTTTAAATCCACTGAGTCTGTGGAGATCCAATGCCTCCACCCACTCGCAGCTATCTGCACATCGGAAAATTTTTGCAGAAATATCCTTCAGTTTCTGTCCATGACATAACGCATAACTTCCATGCATATTATTACTGGGGTCAATAATCTCTACGAAATCTCCCCGTTCTACCGGATTCATCACAATGATTCTGGCTTTTGGACATTTCTCATGAATGTGATCTATAATAAGCCCCAAATTACCTACAATCGTTCCTTCATGGCGATTAATGAAGTCCTCCGCCGTACCGCAGGGAACTCCCTGACTCCAATCATTTGTTCCAAGAAGCACCGTATACAGATCTGCCTCCGGCAGTTCTCTGTGAACAAAGTCGCCTGTCACCGATCCATCCATTCCCTGATTGATGATTTCTATTTCATATCCATGTTCACATTTATTTCGTGTCCTGGTTAAATAACCGTTTTTCACCCGCTCTCCGGTCTGTTCCAGATGATCATTTAAAAAGGTGATGGAATCCCCGATGGCACACCATCTTAATTTCTCCCGGTTGGGATTACGATCAATCATATTTCGGATTTCCTGCATCCGGTAATCCATGGCATCAATAATATCTGCACACTTCTTTAACTCTGCCGCGATCAGTTCCGGGTTCTCCACATCCTGCTTATATTTCAATTTATGATCCAGACTTGCCCAGAAATCCATGGCGATCGTGCGGAACTGCACCTCCACCTTCATGTGTTTTTTCTCCGTAGAGAGAAAAATAGGCACATCTACGATTAAATGCAGACTGCGATAGCCATTGGGTTTGGGATTGGCAATATAATCCTTTTTCTCGATCAGCACGATATCATCCTGACGCAGGAGCATCTCGGACAAAATGTAAATATCTTCCGGAAAGGAACAGATAACCCTCACCCCGGCAATATCTGCCAGATTCTGTTCGATACTGTCCATAGTCAGAGGATAGCCCTTCCGTTTCAACTTCTCGATAATACTGGCCGGTTTCTTTAAACGTGTCTTAATGGATTCAAAAGGATTGCGGTTATATTCAACTGAGAATTCCTCATTTAATACTTTGAATTTCGTTTCTATTTCCATCAGCGCACAGCGGTATTTTGTCATCAGCTCCAGAAAGGGCTGTGCCTTGGTCACCACATCCAACGCTGAGTCATGGGCAAGCTCCTGCCATGCCTCATCAATTGTCCTATCCTGCACAGGTCTGTACCTCTTTTATTTATTTTCAGCCGTAGTAATTTTAAATTTTCACAGTCACGACCAATTTTATTTTACCATGTTCAGAAATAAGTTCAAATGAAAGAATTCTTAAAATATTATAATGATTCCCCTAGCAGCTGATCCCCCATCAAACTCACAGGCTCTTTCCATTATTGTTGGCATAATGAGCATAGTAGGCAGCCAGGTCGCTCTCCGATGCCTCCGTTGTGTACTGCATTTCGCCTTGTGTCTGGGAACTCTGGGGTGCTGCGGAAACGGTCATGGTTGACATATAACCGAAAGTTTTCTGTTATTATTTGAAACAATCAGAAGAAATGGATTTGAATCAAGAAGATAACACCACTATCCAAAGAAAGAATTGAACGCAAAAAAATCGAAATCTCCTGATTTCTCAAGAAATTTCGATTTGTAATCGCGTGCGTTAGAGGATTCGAACCCCCGACCTTTTGGTCCGTAGCCAAACGCTCTATCCAGCTGAGCTAAACGCACATCCTACCAGATTGTTCTATAAAGTGCCGGCGACCGGAATCGAACCGGTACGGGAGGTTAGTCCCGCAGGATTTTAAGTCCTGTGCGTCTGCCAGTTCCGCCACGCCGGCATATAGACCAGAATCTCTGGTAAGTGGGGCCTATAGGGCTCGAACCTATGACCCTCTGCTTGTAAGGCAGATGCTCTCCCAGCTGAGCTAAGACCCCAAACATATGAAATTGTCGTCGTAAAACGACCCAGACGGGACTCGAACCCGTGACCTCCGCCGTGACAGGGCGGCGCTCTAACCAACTGAGCCACTAGG
>CAKRNW010000085.1 GCA_934371505.1 uncultured Lachnospiraceae bacterium | reverse complement strand
CAGACCAAGGCGATGAAGAAGGCAGCCGGAAGCGTGCGTATCGACCTGGCACAGTACCGTGAGATGGAAGTATTTACCCAGTTTGCCTCCGATCTGGATGACACGACAGCAAGCCAGTTAGCTTATGGTAAGAGCCTGATGGAGCTGTTAAAGCAGCCCCTGAGCAGACCCTTATCCATGGCAGAGCAGGTTATTACCCTGTGTGCCGCTACCCGTGGAAAACTGATGGCGGACCTGGAGTTAAAGGATGTAAAGCGTTTCCAGGGAGAAATGTTAGAATACTTCCATAATGAACATTCCGATATCATCAGCGAGCTGACCGGCACAGGCAGACTGGAAGATGAGACAGCGGAGCGTATTGTGGAGACTGCTGCGAAGTTTAAGGCAGAGCGGTTTGTGCCCGGAACAGAAAAATAGAGGTGAGATAGATGGCGAATACGAGAGAAATTCAGGAACGTATCAGCAGTATCGAGGATACCCGGAAAATCACCAACGCAATGTATCTGATCTCATCCACCAAATTGCAGAAGGCGCGTAGAAACTTAGAGGACACCGAGCCATTCTTTTTCGGCATGGAGGCAATGATTGCCAGGATGCTCCGTCATGTGCCGGATTTGAACAACAAATACTTCTCCAAAAGTCAGGAGGAGGATGATAGGAATCCGGACAGACGCCGTGGCTATATCGTGGTGACAGCGGATAAGGGACTGGCTGGTGCTTACAACCATAATGTACTGAAAATGGCAGAAAAACTCATGGAGGACGACAACAATTTCCGTCTCTATGTGGTTGGAGAGGCGGGAAGACAGTATTTCACCACAAAGGGAATTCCCATCGACGAGCATTTTCAGTACACGGCGCAGAACCCCAACCTGGGCAGAGCCAGAATCATTTGTAATAAAATCCTGGCAGATTACAATGCCCATGAGATTGACGAAGTGTATGTTATCTATACACGCATGTTAAACAGTATGACCGTGGAAGCAGAGTTCCAGCGTTTGTTGCCCCTGTACCGTTCCGACTTCGATGAGGAGCATAAAATTCCACTGGATGTACGGCGGGAGGATTTTACATTTGAGCCTTCTTTGGATGCTGTGCTGGACAACTGTGTACCCAACTATGTGGGCGGTTTTATTTATGCGGCACTGGTGGAATCCTTCTGCAGTGAGCAGAATGCCCGTATGGTGGCGATGCAGGCTGCCAATGATTCCAGTGCGGCGATGCTGCACGACTTGAATATCCAGTTCAACAGGGTCAGACAGGCGCAGATTACGCAGCAGATTACAGAAGTGATTGGTGGCGCGAAAGCGCAGAAACGTAAGAAATCACAAGGGTAACTAAAGGAGTTATAGATATGAACAAGGGAAAAATCGTACAGATCATGGGACCCGTCGTAGACGTGGAATTTCCTGATGGTAAACTTCCCCATATCAAGGACGCATTGGAGGTCATGAACGGTGATAAAAAACTGGTCATGGAAGTGGCACAGCATATCGGTGATAACACGGTACGCTGTATCATGCTGGCATCCAGTGATGGTCTTTGCAGAGATATGGAGGTAATTGCAACCGGCTCCGGCATCAAGGTTCCGGTTGGTGAGCAGACCCTGGGCCGTCTGTTCAATGTGTTTGGTGAGGCCATCGATGATGGTGAGCAGCCAAACGAAGGCGAGAAGTGGGTCATCCACAGAGAGCCGCCCTCTTTTGAGGAGCAGCGTCCGGTAGCGGAAATGTTTGAGACCGGTATCAAGGTTATCGACCTGTTAGCACCTTACGCAAAGGGTGGTAAAATTGGTCTTTTCGGTGGTGCCGGTGTAGGTAAAACCGTATTGATTCAGGAGCTGATTCGTAATATCGCAACCGAGCATGGTGGATATTCCATCTTTACCGGTGTCGGCGAGCGTTCCCGTGAGGGTAATGACCTCTGGGTAGAAATGAAGGAATCCGGCGTACTGGAAAAGACCGCCTTAGTGTTTGGTCAGATGAACGAGCCCCCCGGAGCGCGTATGCGTGTAGCGGAGACCGGACTGACCATGGCAGAGTATTTCCGTGACGAGCAGCATAAGGATGTGCTGTTATTCATCGATAATATCTTCCGTTTCACCCAGGCAGGTTCCGAGGTGTCGGCGTTACTTGGACGTATGCCCTCTGCCGTAGGTTATCAGCCTACCCTGGCAACGGAGATGGGTGAGTTACAGGAGCGTATCACATCCACCAGAAATGGTTCTGTTACATCCGTTCAGGCGGTTTATGTGCCTGCCGATGACCTGACAGACCCGGCACCCGCCACCACGTTTGCCCATCTGGATGCCACCACCGTCCTTTCCAGAAAGATTGTGGAGCAGGGTATTTATCCTGCAGTAGACCCTCTGGAGTCTACCTCCCGTATCCTGGAGCCGGATGTGGTCGGTGAGGAGCATTATGAGGTAGCCCGGCGCGTACAGGAAACTTTACAGAAGTATAAAGAGTTACAGGATATCATCGCTATTCTTGGCATGGAGGAGCTGTCTGAGGAAGACCGTGTTACCGTAAACCGTGCGAGAAAAGTCCAGAGATTTTTGTCCCAGCCCTTCCATGTGGCAGAGAATTTCACCGGTGTGTCCGGTAAATATGTGCCTATTGCTGAGACCATCCGCGGATTTAAGGCAATCCTGGACGGTGAGATGGATCAGTACCCGGAAGCAGCCTTTTTCAACGTAGGTACGATTGATGAAGTGGCTGAAAAAGCCAAGACTTTATAGTCATACCGGATAGGAGGCAGAGATGGCAACACTCTTTCGAGCAGATATTATTTCCGCCAGCCGTGTGTTTTTCCGCGGAAAAATCCAGTGCATTATTGTACCGGCACTGGATGGGGAACTGGCGATTATGGCGAATCATCAGGAGATGATTATTGCCGTACAGACCGGGGAAATCCGTTTCCAGCTGGAGGATGGAACCTGGAAGTCTGCTGCTGTGGGTGCAGGACAGGCAGAAATTTCCCATAACCGTTTTATTCTGCTGGTGTCCACTGCAGAGTATCCGGAGGAGATTGATGTGGCAAGAGCGAAAGCCTCTTACGAACGTGCCCAGGAGGCAATGCGTCAACAGCAGAGCATGCTGGAGTACCACCGCAGTAAGATGGCGATGGCGAGAGCCATGGCAAGACTTCGGGAAGCAGACAGAACAAAAGCATAAGAAACCTATATCCCCGGACATTCCCGTCCGGGGATATTTATGTTATAATAACGAATAGTTATTATAAAAATATGAGAGAAAACGGAGGCTTTTATGGAGACAATCAGCATAGAAAACGGAGAACTGCGTGCCGAAATCAAAGTACACGGCGCAGAACTGAAATCCCTGATGAGAAAAAGTGACGGACAGGAGCTTATGTGGGAGGCGGATTCCAACTACTGGGGCAAAACTTCCCCCATTCTTTTTCCCTTTATCGGAAAGCTAGAGGGGGAGAATTACCGTTACGGGGGACAGACCTATCCGGCAGAAAAGCACGGTTTTGCCAGAGACATGGATTTTGCTGTGGCAGAAAAAGAAGACAGCCGGGTGGTATTTGCCATTGAGAGCAATGACACCACTTTAGAGAAATACCCTTTCTCTTTCCGTCTGGAAATGGAATATCGGTTAGAGGGAGCAGCCCTTCAGGCACAGTATCGTGTTACCAATAAAGGGGAGAACCCCATGTACTTTTCCCTGGGAGGACATCCTGCCTTTGCCTGTCCCTTATTAGTGAATGGCAAACGTGCCGGCAAGCGCACCGATGGCAGCACCATCCATCTCTATGGAGAAAACCATAAGCCCTTAGCGACAGACAGCCTGCAGGCAACGGAAATCAATGTCCATAAGGGGTTACTTACCGGAGAACAGTATGAAGTTGCCATGAAACAGGGCGTGATTCCCATTGTGGATCATATTTTTGACAAGGATGCACTGTGCTTTGCAGATCAGGGCGTCCGGGAGGTTGGAATTGCAGATGCAGCGGGCAGGGAATACATTCGTATGGAAGCAGACTGCCCGGTATGGGGGATCTGGTCCATGCCCATGTCGGATGCCTCTTATGTATGTATTGAACCCTGGTGGGGAGTCTGTGATACGGAAGGGTATGAGGGAACATTAGAAGAAAGACCTTATACCAACCAGGTGGCTAAGGGGGAGACCTGGCAGCATGGCTTTACACTTTACATTTAGAAAGGAATGGTGAAGATATGGCATTCAATCCTGCAGCTCTGATGAAACTCATGGGAGCAAAAAAAAAATTCACACAGAATCACCCCAAATTTGAGGCTTTTGTGAAAGCTGTCTTTTTGGGACATAGCTCTGTTCCGGAAGGAACGATTATTGAAATCAGCGTGACCCGTCCGGGAGAAGAGCCGATTACCACCAATCTCAAGGTGACGCAGTCGGATCTGGAACTGGTGGAGGAGTTAAGGGTGCTGGCAGAGAAATAACCGTCGGAACCGGTGATGCAAGAGGCGGTAGATTTTATCCTCAGCAAGCAGCCGCTATGGTGTTTTCTATTCTCAGAACATCCCTATCGCGGGGCAGTAAAGGGATAGGCAAAATCTATAGATAGATCATATTGGAATTGTGATAGTCCGGGTTCTCCGTGACATCCCGGGAAAATCGTGTGTCCATCCGGTAGACCCTGGCAGCTTCTCTGGAAGGAAACTCAATTTCTGCAAGAACCAGAGGAGCAAGTGCCCCTTCAAAGACATCCAGTTCAATGGTGAGAGAGGCACCGTTCAGCAGGCGCTGGCATTCCTCATTGATTTCCCGGGAGGACAGTGGGATCAGATACCGTTTTTTGGTGATGGGATGTCCGTCTGCTTTTTCCAAAAGGTGCTGATAGGATTCTGCATCTAAGGGAAGGTTATATTCCTCCCGTGCCATCAGACCGTTTCCCTTGTAGGTAAGGTAGTAGTCCTCATCACTGCGGCGGATGCGTACCACCGGGTTTGTATTCAGATAAGCCTGCTCAATCTGGCGGTACTCGTACTGCTCCAGATTGTCAGGTAATTTTTTTACCAGAAATTTTCGCTCAATTTCCATTCCCATAAAAATAACCATGCCCTTCCAATGTCTGTAAACTTTGTGGCTATGCCATGATACAGATTTAACAAAATGTTAATGGTATTATAACCTATATAATGGTAAAATGATAGTAACTATTCAAGGCCATGCAAATTGATATGGCGCGATAATTACATGAGTAAAAAATGGGGTGTTGAATAGTTCCAGCATCAACAGTAAAATATAATAAACCTTGGAGGGCTACATAACATGAGCAATATTGCAGTTTTTTTTGCAGAAGGATATGAGGAAATCGAGGCATTGACCGTGGTAGATATCCTGCGGAGAGCAGGAGAACAGGTCAGCATGGTATCGGTAAACGGGGAGCACTGTGTCAAGGGCTCCCATGGAATCGGTGTGAACATGGATACCTCTTTGGGAGAATTGGATTTTGAAAGTCAGGATGTTCTGGTTTTGCCGGGAGGTTTAAAAGGAACCCAGAATCTGGAGGCATGTGAACCGTTGATGAAGGCGTTTGACGATTTCTTTGAAAAGAAAAAAACCATCGCGGCCATCTGTGCAGCACCCAGTATTTTCGGACACCGGGGCTATCTGAAGGGGAAAAAGGCATGCTCTTATCCCTCCTTTGAAAGCCATTTGGAGGGGGCAGAAGTTTTACAGCAGCCTGCAGTCTGCGATGGAGAAGTGATTACCGGGCGGGGAATGGGAGCTTCCATTGCTTTTGCCCTGGAAATTTTAAAGAAGCTTCAGAATCAGGAAGCAGCAGACATCATGGCAGAAAAGATTGTGTATACCAGGTAGGGGCAGGCATGAATATTTTATTTTTTCTGAAACCGAAAAGTGAGGTGTCCTACCTCTATGATGACTATTCCCTCAGGCAGTCTCTGGAAAAGATGGAACGGCATGGTTATACAGCCATTCCCAT
Organism: uncultured Lachnospiraceae bacterium; assembly: GCA_934371505.1. Taxonomy (GTDB): domain Bacteria; phylum Bacillota; class Clostridia; order Lachnospirales; family Lachnospiraceae; genus UMGS2037. The sequence continues at coordinate 4,079 of CAKRNW010000085.1, read as the reverse complement.
TATTGGCAGGGAAGACGGCACATACAAAGGAACCATCACAGAAGGAGACCTTTTGTGGGCTGTGAAAGAATATTGGAACCTGAATATCCATACAGCAGAGGTTCTGCCAATTATGGAGATTCACCGGCATAGGGATAATCTGCCTGTATCCGTAGGAGAATCCATGGAAAATCTGATTGATAAGGTGACCAATCAGAATTTCGTGCCGGTTATCGATGATGAGGGGCATTTTATCGGAATTATTACCAGAAAAGATGTCATCGGCTATCTGGTGCATGAACTGGGCAGAAGCAATGAGATATAATAAAAAAAGACGATTAACGGAGATCCTGGCAGGTTTTCTGTGCATGGTGTTACTTGCCGGTTGTGGCAGATTTGATATTTCCAATACAAAAGTAGTACTGACTACCGGATTTGACAAAGACGAGATCTTTCGTATTGAAACCATTTCCTGCACCGTTCCGGAAGTGATGGTTTATCTTACCAATGCTAAAAACCAGTATGAGAGTGTCTATGGCAGTGAAATCTGGGGAGCAGGCTTCGAGGGAGTATCCCTGGGAGAAAACATTAAGGAAACAGTACTGGCACAGATTGCCCAGATCAAAACCATGAATCTGATGGCTCAGGATTACGAGGTGGAACTGGATGAACAGGAGCAGGAACTGGTAAGTCAGGCGGCAGCGAAGTACTACAACTCCTTAAACAGCGTGGAAATAGAAATGATGGGAGTGGATCAGAAGCTGATTGAGAATCTCTATCGGGAATATGCCACAGCGGATAAAGTATACCGGTATCTTATCCGGGATGTGAATCCCGAAATCAGTGACGATGAAGCCCGGATTATTACCGTGGAGCATATCCTGATCAAAACCTATGCGCTGGATGGTAATGGACAAAAAATCGAGTACACAGGCGCAGACAAGGAAGAAGCCCTGGAGACGGTGGAGAAGGTCTGGAAACTGGCAATTTCCGGGGAAACGGATTTTGAGGAACTTGCTGCACAGTACAGTGAGGACGAAAATGTAACCTATTCCTTCGGCAAGGGAGAAACAGAGGAAGCTTTTGAGAAAGCGGCCTTTGACCTTGGAACCGGGGAGATCAGCAACATTGTGGAAACCTCCCTGGGCTATCATATTATCAAATGTGTCAGTACCTTCAACAAAGAAGAAACCGATGCAAACAAAGTCAGAATCGTGGAGAAAAAACGACAGGAGGTTTTTGGAGAAGAGTATGATGCTTATGTGAAAAAGCTGACCAGAGATCTGAATGAGCAGCTTTGGGAAAGCATTTCCTTCCTCTATGATCCGGAGATACAGACCCAGGATTTTTTTAATATTTATGATGAATATTTTGGGGAAAATAGTGGAGTTTAGAAAAATTTTAGAATTGGTTCATAGAATTATTAGCACTCGACATAAACGAGTGCTAATTTTCTGTTGACATTTACTTTACAGAGTTTTAAACTACTCATTAGTGGCAGGGAAACCTGCAAAGGGTATGCTTATTAATAACAGAAAAGGAAGTGTTTTACTATGGCAGCAAAAAACGGAAGTTTATCAATCAACAGCGAGAATATTTTCCCAATTATCAAAAAGTGGTTGTATTCCGATCACGATATTTTCTTCAGGGAACTGATTTCTAACGGCTGTGATGCAATTACCAAGTTAAAGAAGCTGGACATGATGGGAGAGTACACTCTGCCGGAAGGGTATAAACCCCGGGTGCAGGTGATTGTAAATCCGGAAGAGAAGACCATCACCTTTATCGATAACGGTCTGGGAATGACCGCAGACGAGGTGGAGGAATACATCAACCAGATCGCATTCTCCGGCGCAACGGATTTCATTACCAAATATAAAGATAAGACCAATGACGATCAGATTATCGGACATTTCGGATTAGGCTTTTATTCCGCTTTTATGGTGGCAGATGAGGTACAGATCGATACCTTATCCTACAAGGAAGGTGCAAAGCCGGTACACTGGGAGTGTGACGGCGGTACCGAGTATTCCATGGAAGAAGGCAGCTGGAACCAGGTTGGTACCAAGATTACCCTCTTTGTCAACGAGGATTGCCTGAAATTCTGTAACGAGTACGAGGCAAGAGAAGTGGTCAGCAAATACTGCTCTTTCATGCCCACCGAGATTTATCTCTCCAGAGCCAACACCACCGAGACCCAGACCATCAAGCCGGAGGAGAAACTGGACACCGACACCGTCATCGAAACCATCAAACCGGAAAAAGAAGGGGATGAGGAGCAACTGAAAATCACCAAACGCCCGGAACTGATGAATGATACCCATCCTCTTTGGACAAAGCATCCTAACGAATGCACAAAAGAGGAATATCTGGACTTTTACCGTAAGGTATTCCACGATTACAAGGAGCCGCTGTTCTGGATTCATCTGAACATGGACTATCCTTTTAACTTAAAGGGTATTTTATACTTCCCGAAATTAAATATGGAGTATGAGTCCATCGAGGGAACCATCAAATTATATAATAATCAGGTATTCGTTGCAGATAATATCAAAGAGGTTATCCCGGAATTTTTGATGCTGTTAAAGGGTGTCATCGACTGCCCGGATATTCCGCTGAACGTATCCAGAAGTGCCCTGCAGAATGATGGCTTTGTAAAGAAAATTGCAGACTACATCTCCAAGAAAGTGGCAGACAAACTTTCCGGCATGTGTAAGACCGAGAAAGAGGAGTATGACAAATACTGGGATGATATCAGCCCCTTCATCAAATTCGGCTGCTTAAAGGATGATAAATTCTGCGAAAAGATGACGGATTACATTCTTTTCAAGAACCTGGATGGCAAATATCTGACCTTGCCGGAGTGCCTGGAAGTCAACAAGACAGATCCGGATGAGGCAGATGAGAAGGCTGTGGATGAGAACGGTGAAAAGGTAGATGCGGAAGTGGTAGATTCCACAAAGGAAACCTCCGAAGAGAACAAAGAAGAGGAAAAGAAAGAAAAAATCATCTACTATGTAACCGATGAACAGCAGCAGAGCCAGTACATTAATATGTTCCGTCAGGCAAAGATGGATGCGGTGATCTTAAACCACAATATCGATCAGCCTTTCATCTCCCAGCTAGAGGCAAAGAACGAGGGCATCAAGTTCCAGCGTATCGATGCAGATCTGACCGAAACCTTCAAGAGCAAGACATCCAAGAAGGCGGAGAAAGAGTACGAGGAGCAGGCCGGCGAGATTGCCAAGGTGATGCAGAAGGCTCTGAAAAAAGAGAAATTAAATGTCAAGATTGAAAAACTGAAAAATAAAAAGATTGCGTCCATGATTACCTTATCCGAGGAAAGCCGCCGGATGCAGGATATGATGAAGATGTACTCCATGAATGGCATGGGTATGCCCGGATTTGGAGATGAGGGCGAGACTTTAATCTTAAATGCCAGCCATCCTCTGGTACAGTATGTCTGTGAACACAAGGATGGAGACAATACGAAGATGATTTGTGAGCAGCTCTATGATCTGGCAAAATTGCAGCATTCCCCTCTGGATGCCGATGCCATGACCAGATTTATAAGCCGAAGCAATGACATTATGATGCTGTTATGTAAAGATGCTGAGTAACTTTTCCATTTTTATTGAAAAAGTTTCCAACATATAATTTGCCACAACGCTCATACTAACATCAAGATAAGCGATAAACATTTATCACTTATCTTCCAAATAGAAAATGTAGCAAAACAAAATGTTAGTATGGAGGTGAAAACTATGGCAAGCAGCAAGTCTAATAAAGTAGAAGTTCCTGAGGCTAAGGCAGCAATGGATCGTTTCAAGACTGAGGTAGCATCCGAGTTAGGTGTAAACCTGAAAGAGGGTTACAACGGTGACTTAACATCCAAGGAAGCCGGTTCTATCGGTGGCGAGATGGTTCGCCGTATGATCAAGAAACAGGAAGAATCCATGAAATAAAGGATAGACTTTATCGAGAAGGGCAGCGGAACTTGATTCCGCTGCTTTTTTCTGCTATGATAGGTAATCACTTTAATAAAGTCAGGCGAAAGGAACGAGGATGATGAAAAAATTTACCAGAACACTACTTACATT
>CAKRNW010000084.1 GCA_934371505.1 uncultured Lachnospiraceae bacterium | reverse complement strand
TATTCTTCTAAAGGATACGGGGGAATTTTTATAGAGAAAAGGACTCTTTCATAGTCTGTCTGGTCTTTATTTTCCTGTTCATGCTCGACAATAATTTTTCCTCTTAACCTATAAATAATACTTAAAACAGTGTTTTATGGGTGCTTTTTCCTCATAATCGTACTACCTTAGCCCATAAGCACTGTGAAAGCTCCGCCTTATAGGTCAAATTCTTGCAAAATTCCCACTTATTGCCCCCAAGTCAACCCATAAATCGTGCTACTTTTCTTCTTTATATGCCAAATTCCCACTAGAGTTCCCCTTACTGCCTCCTAATAAACCCATAAACACCGTCATTTTCATGCTCTTATAGGTTGGTTATCGGATAAGACACTCATGTGGAGCCCATAAGTTTCGCGACACGCATGTTCCTATAGGTTTTCCCTCTTAAAACATAGTGCTCTGACTCTCCGCAAGAGAAACACCTTCCGTATAATCAACAGAAAAGGAGCACCAAAACACCTTTGGGGCTCCCTCCATTCGAATCCATTTTAATAACCATGCCTTTCCACTGTCTGCAAACTTTGGGGCATAGACACAAAGTTGCGTGTGAAAAGTTTATTTTTCACACGATCCTAACAAATCTCCACCTTCACATTAACCTCTCCCGCGGTAAGTGTCACCTTATGGACGGGGCGGTTCCGCAGTTCTGTGAAGTCCGTCACTTTATATAACATGTGATGGTTGGCGGAGATTTCCAGGATGCCGCGGTCATAGAGGATTTCCAAATCCTTCGCATCCCGCCCGTGCTCACTGCCAGCATAATCTTAAAGCCTTTTCCGGCGCTTTCCGGTGACATGTGTCCTGCTGCCGTGTAGAAAAAAGCAGGGTATCCTTTGGCAGTCCCAGCATTCCGTGGTCGTTGCGGATTCCGCAGCCGGAAAACAGATAGCCGTCCTCATCCGGTGTAAGGGTGACCGGAAGATTTTCCCAGTTTACCAGGTCAGTGCTTTTGGCATGTCCCCAGGAAATGTGGTTCCACTCCACGCCGTAAGGGTTGTACTGGTAATAAAGCTCATAAACACCATTGTGGAAGACCAGGCCGTTGGGATCGTTCATCCAGCCTGTCTGTGGGGTGAAATGTGCTTTTGGATAAATATTTGTGTTTTTCCTGTCCATAACAACGCTCCATTCAAATCGACAAAAAGCCACGCCACTAAGGACATGACTTTTCGTCTGTTGCTTCTATGATTAACTTATACCCTTCTGTTATGCCTCTTCCAAGTTGTCAATAGGGCTGTAGCTAATCTCATATTTCAGGGTTTCAAAATCTACCATTAACTGTGCGTAATCGTCGCCGTTTTCCCAACGGATTCCCAGTGTGTGCTCATCGGTATCCAACAGGATAAATTCGCCATCAAAAGCAGGATGCAGGTTGCGAAGCCTCATCAGCCAGTTCATCTTCTGAACAACGGGACGCTTGAACTCCTCCTCAATCTCATCCAGGGTGTAGTAATGACGGTTGATGTCACGGGGCTGTCTGGACTCATGGTAAAAATCGAAATCGTTTCTTCCGGCAAACAGGCCTACATAGTAAACCTGGGGAATACCGGGCGTAAAGAACTGGATGGCTCTTGCCATCAGGTATCTGTTATCATCAGAACCCAGTGCATCGTAGTAGGTGCAGGTAATCTGATAGGTATCAAACTTGGAGAAGTTGACCTTCTGCTTGCGGTCTGCGTACAGCTCATTGATGTCAGGATTCTGCTCGAATACCTTTTTCTTAGTCTCTAACACTTCCTCATCCGGCATCAGGTAACGCACATCCACAACCCCGATTCCATCGTGGGTATCCAGTGTGGTGAACTGCTTGCGGGGGCAGAGTTTCATCCAGTCTTTCAGATATAAGGACTTGCCGAAGTATACGGCATTTAAAATCAGCATGGGGAGCTGGAAATCGTAGGTGTAGACACCCTTCTCCTCCATCTTTTTCTGGATGAAGTAATTCTCGTGGATTTCCGGTAATACCTCTACATCGGTGTCCTTCAGGGCATCCTGGCATTGTTTCATCAGATCCCACATCTCCGGCTCTACGAAAAAGCAGCTGGTGCCTTTTCTCTTGGCTGCATATGCCATAGCATCGGTACGAATAAAGGAAATACCTCTTTTCGCCAGATTCTGCAGCTGGGTGTGCAGGAATTTCTTCGCTTCCTCAGAATGGAGACAGTCAATATCGATCTGCTCGGTACTGAAGGTGGTCCAAAGTTTCTCTGTAGTTCCATCCTTGAATTTTGCCTCAATGTAAGGAGTTTCTTTACGTAGATACAGTTTTGCGAAATCCTCCTCGGAAGGCTCTCCGTCCCAGAATTTATTCCAATGGATAAAGAAATCCTTGTACTTGGAATCGTTGTGTTTCTCAATGAAATCCTTGTAAATGGCACTCTGTGCGGACATGTGGTTAATCATGTAATCGCACATCATATAATATCTCTCGGACAGGGAGGTGATATCATCCCAGTTTCCGAAAGCAGGGTCTACCTCATCATAGGTAATGGGTGCAAACCCTCTGTCTCCCGAAGAAGGGAAAAACGGAAGAATATGCAATCCATATACTGCATCTTTCAGGTACTCTGTCAGCACAAAGTCCAGATCATGCAGATTGTTACCCATGCAGTCTGCATAGGTGATCAGCATAATTTTGTTACTTACTTTTTTCTTCATGGTACGCCTCGTTTCCGCATAGCTTCCACGCTCTCACCGCCCAGCAACCATTCTATTCATGACATAAAATCCGTTTAGGTGGTTTTACGCTCAATCAGTTCCACAGGAACCAGAATCTCCTTGGGAGTTTCCTTTCCCTGAATCAAATTGATTACGGTGTCTACTGCGCTTTCTGCCAGCTTGGTAAAATTTTGTTGAACAGTCGTCAATGTAGGATAAATCAAAGAGGTAATATAAATTCCGTCATACCCCATAATGCGGATATCATCGGGTATCCGATAGCCCTGGGACAGCGCATAAGCCACGCACTGTGCTGCCAGAATATCATTACTCAAAAACATTCCGTCAATGTCTCTGTTCTCATAAAAAATCCGGTTTATCAGTTCCCGAATACCTGTCAGATTACTAACCTCATATTCATTCTGGTAAACCTTGCAGTCGATGCCCAGCTTCTCACATTCTCTTACGAATGTGTAGGTACGCTCGTCTGCGAATTTATAAACAGTGGTCTGTGCACTGATATGCACAACCTTTTTACATCCTTTGGCAAACAGATGTCTCGCTGCCAGAATTCCTCCCTGCCTATCATCAGAATAGACACTGTAGGTGTCTGAAAGAGGATGCAGCAGATTTACAAAAGGCACTTTGCAACGATCCCGAATCTTCATTTCATTATCCGGGTCAACATAGGTGCTGAAAATAATTCCCGCAACCTGCCTGGAAAGAAGATACTCCGTTGCCGCCATTTTTTCATCGAAATCGCCTCCGGCGGCGGTAAAAAGGATATTATATTCCCGTTCCTTCGCTACCCGCTCCAATTCCTGTGCCAGTTCTGCGAAGAAAGGGTTGTTGAAGGAGGATAAAATCACACCTAAGATGTCATTCTTTCCTCCCACCAACGTTCTTGCATACATATTGGGGTAATACCCCAGTGCCTCGATGGCGTCCTCCACCTTTTTGATGGTTTTCTCCGTCAGCGGTTCTTTTTTATTTAACACGCGGGATACGGTTGCTACCGATACCCCCGCGTATTTTGCTACGTCTTTGATCGTTGCCATAATCACCCTTGTCCTCTCATGCGAATACTCATTGGGTAACCCATCCCAATTTTCCTATCATATAACCATAGTACCATATTCCATTGAGAAAAGCACACATGGTTTTAGGCTTTTACGGCGCCTGATACGATTCCGGCAACAATATATTTCTGTAGGAAAATGAAAAGGATAATAACCGGTAATACACACATAACCAACGCTGCCATCATCAGGCTGTAATCGCTGGAGAAGGTTCCTACGAAGGACCGGATGACGATAGGCAGAGTCTGCAGCTTTTCTTTACCCAAAACCAGGTTCGGTAACAGGTAGTCATTCCATAAACCCAAAGTCTGTAAAATCATGTTGGTTGCCAGAATGGGCTTTAACAGCGGGAATACAATATAGAAGAAGGTCTGCAGAGAACTTGCTCCGTCAATGTAGGCCGCCTCTTCCAAAGAAAGAGGGATGCCGGATTTGATAAATCCGTGACAGAGGAAGGTTGCAAAACAGGTTCCGTATGCAAAGTTCATGATGATCAGGGTTACTCTGGAGTTTAAGATTCCAAATACACTTCCATAAATGGAAAGCACCGGAATCATGATTACCTGGAAAGGAATCACCATGTAGGAAATCAGCAGTAAATAGCTGATTTTACATGCCAGATAATTTTTACGGACCAGAATGTACGCACACATGGAAGAAAAGATGACCAGTAATGCGATAGAAAAAGTAACCACAAACAGGGAGTTTCCAAAGGCTCTGAGGAAGCCCATCTCCACAAATGCTTTGGGATAATTTTCAAATTGTAACCCCTTCTCATCAATCAGCTGTAAGGGATATTTAATAATGCTCACCTTACGTTTCAGAGAGTTGATCAACACCAGTGCAAAGGGAATCATGTACAGGACGAACAGCAAGAATGCACCGATAGATTTAACAGCACCCCATACAACAACTTTCTTTCCGCCAACTCTGGCGGCTGTTTCTGTCTTTTGCATTATGCCTCAACCTCCTTTTTACTGGTAAATTTAAGCTGTGCAACTGCAACACAAAGCATGATCAGGAAGAACACAAGAGCCTCTGCCTGTCCTTCACCGTACTTATGATAGGTGAATGCTTTTTCAAATATTGTCATAACTGCCATTCTTGTCGCACCGTAAGGGCCACCATTTGTCAAAGATAAGTTCAGATCATATACCTGGAAGGAAGATGACAGTGTTAAGAAGAAACAAATGGTGAAGGACTGCATCATGAGTGGCAATCTAATTTTCCATAAAATCTGTCTATTGGTAGCGCCATCAATACGCGCCGCCTCAATATAATCCTGGGAAACTCCAACAAGTCCCGCAATATAAATCAACATCATGTAACCTGACTGTTTCCAGGTCTGTACGATAACAATTGCCCAGAATGCAGTCGTGGGATCACTTAACAATGAAGTATCCGGCATGAAAGGCAATGTGACAAGTACACGGTTAAAGATAAACTGCCAGATGAAACCTAATACGATACCGCCAATGAGGTTGGGGGTAAAGAAACCGGCTCTCAGGAAATTCTCCCCTTTAATGTGGCTGGTCAATAATACGGCCAGGAGAAATGCTGTTAAATTGACTAAGACTACTACTGCAATTACATATCGGAAAGTCAGGAAAATAGAACTCCAGAATTCCTTATCATGAAATACGGTAATATAGTTCTGAAAACCAACAAATTGCTTTACTGATGAGAATCCGTCCCAGCTGGTAAATGTCAGATAAAGTCCATAGATAAATGGAATGATGACAAAACAGGTGAATGCAATCATGGACGGACCTGCAAACATGGTAAACAGTCCGATCTTTGTGCTTGCCTTTTCCTTCTTGTTCATAATCAAGACCTCCTTATTTTAAAATGGGGCTGCCGCAGCAGCCCCATTTATCATGAGCGTTTATCTGCCAGTAGGTTCTGCAGTTGCCCAGTATTCAATCATAGCATCTGCTAACTCTCTTGCAGTGCCAACACCGGTTACTAACTTCTGTACATAAGGAGCCATAACAGTTCTGTGGTCAGAAGGAAATCCACAAGGAGAAATATTTACAGTCAGTCCTTTGGACATGTAATCAACTGCTAAAGAGGTGTTTACGGGATCAGCAGGAGCGTAAGGGTTGTTGTCGAAGGCAGATACGATACCGCATTTCTCAACGATGTCTTTCTGTCCCTGGTCATCCATTGTAAGGTAGTTTAAGAACTCTTTTGCTGCTGCTTTCTGGTCATCGGTTGCGATGGTGTTGTCAACGGTGATCCATTTGGTTGCAGAAGCCTGTACGCGGCCATTGGTCTCTTCGTTATTAATAGGATAAGGCATGATTTCAAACTCAGTGGAGTCGTCAACTAACTCTTTTAAGTCAGGCCATACCCAGGTTCCGTTCGGCATGAAAGCTGCATCTCCGTCTGCTAAGTAAGCGCAGTTCAAATCATAAACAGCTGCCAGGGGGTCTGCTTTGTTGATGTTGTACTCAGAAAGAATTCTGTAAATCTCAACCTGGTTCTGGAACAGAGGATCATCCATGGGATCTTCCCCGGCCTTGATTCTGTCTATATAATCAAATGCTCCCTGAGCGGTTCCATCCTGGAAATTGAACTGCTGATAGAACAGGTGTCCGCACATAGACCACTCTTCAGACAGCATTGCAACAGGATTCTCCATGCCGTTGTCTCTTAACTCCTTCATCAGAGCCTCAAACTGCTCTGTGGTCTTGTAATCGTCTTTGTTAAACTCATGTCCCAGAGTCTCTTCCACCGCAGTTTTGTTAACGACGATACACTGGCTCTCTACAGTGAACGGCCAGCCGTAAACCTTGCCGTTCTGCTCTTTTGCAAGTGTGGTGTGGGAAATCCACTCTTCACCATCTAAAGGAAGCATTTTCTCTTCTGCCATATCAACGATATTTCCGCTATCTACTACTGCAAGGATAGGGCCATCGCCCGCTGCATATTTCTGTGCCAGGGTATCACTGGGATTGCTGGAATCATAAAACTCGAAGGTTACACCGTGAGCGTCGCCCCATGTGGTAGCAACCTCTTCTAATGCATCGGAAATCTCCGGTTTGGAATTCATAAAAGTGAGGGTGATTCCTCCATAATTGGTAGCTTCTGCAGTGCTTGCATCTGTGGTGCCCTCTGTCGCCGTGCTCTCCTGTGTTGTCTCGGTTGTCTGACTGTCAGCTGAAGGGGTTTCCGTTGTAGAAGCACCTGAGCTTCCGCAAGCTGCCAGGGATGCAACCATTGAAAACGTTAACAATGTTGCCAATACTTTTTTCTTCATATCTTATCCTCCTTTGTAGTGCCGCCGCACTGTTGATAGTGTTATTCTATTTCGTTTTGTATTAAATGTCAATCGTTTTCATAATTTAAACATATACAAAATGCACATGTCATTTTTATATACTTTTAACAAATTGTATATTATGTCGTTGATAGATACGCTTTTATTGGTTTTTTCCGTGCGTTTTGCCCATATTTCCTATTGCATAGTATTGACTTTTCATTTTTTCATCTCTATACTGTATTTTGTAATGCAAACGTATACATTTTCACAACAAAAAGGGAGGTAATTTACAATGAATACTCGCAAACTTGGTTCCAGCAACGTATTTGTCTCCGAACAGGTCTTTGGCTGTTGGGCAATCGGCGGCACTTACTTCACCGGCGCACAGGACCAGCAATCCATCGCCGCTATCCGTCAGGCAATCGACTGTGGTATCACTACATTAGATACAGCTCCTGTATACGGTAATGGTCATTCCGAGCAGTTAGTTGCCCAGGCCACAAAGGGATATGACCGTGACAAGCTCACTATCATTTCTAAATTAACCCGTTCCTGTCTTGCCAGAGAAAAGGTGCGTCCTACTTTTGAACAGAGTTTAAAAGATCTGGAGACAGATTATCTGGATGTCTACTTTATTCATTGGCCGTCCAATACCGGCGATCCTATTGATGCCACCATGGATGAATTAATGAAGTTAAAAAACGAAGGAAAGATCCGCTGCATCGGTGTTTCCAATTTCAGTAAGGAACAGCTGGCTGAAGCCAGACAATACGGCGAAATCGATGTCATCCAGCCCTGTTACAATTTATTATGGAGATATCTGGACTTTGACTGCCTGGATTATTGCAAGGAAAATAACATCGGCATCATCAACTACTCCACTCTTGCGCAGGGACTGCTGACCGGTAAATTTACTGCCGACACCACTTTCCCTGATGATGATGGCAGAAGTCATGCTGCAATCTTCCAGCATCCTTATTTTGAAGATGCCCTTGCTGTGGTCGAAAAGCTTCGTCCTTTTGCAGGGAAATACGGAGTAACACTTTCCCAGCTTTCCATCCGTTTCATCATGCAGACCCCGGGAATCACCGCTCCTATTGTCGGCGCGAAGAATCCCGCCCAGGTAATGGACAATGTAAAGGCTTCCAACTTTGAAATCAGTAAAGAAGATTACGATGCCATTGACCAGATCAGTAAAGACTATGCGTACAAGCTGCCCCAGTTCCAAAGCTTCTTCCACGCATAATATAAAACACCGATATCGTAACAGGAAACACCCCAATGGGTTTTATGAAAGGAGATTACACAAATGGCTCTTGCAAAGGTAAAAGACATTCTGAAACATGCCGAGGAAAATAGATACGGCGTACCCGCAATCAACGTTTTTGACTACAACAGTATCAAGTTTGCAATCATGGCTGCCGAGGAAGCCCGTATGCCTCTGATTATTCAGTACTATCCCGGTTTTGCAGAACACGCACCCCTGTCTGATATCACCAACATGGCAATCCAAATGGCGCAGCGCGCTGCGGTTCCCATCGCTGTCCATCAGGATCATTCCAAAACTTTTGAGATTGCCGTTTCCGGACTGGCTGCAGGCTTTCCTTCCGTTATGATCGATGGTTCCGGACTTCCTTTTGAAGAAAATATCAAACTCACCGCTGATTTTACCAAATATGCCCATGCTATGGGCGTGGATGTAGAGGCTGAACTGGGACATGTGGGAAGTGCAGGAAATGAGGAAGATTTATCCAACACTGATTTCTTTACCAATCCCGACCAGGCCGTAGAGTTCGTCTCCCGCACCCAGGTGGACTCTCTTGCAATTGCAGTAGGTAACGCCCACGGCAATTATATCCGCACTCCCGAATTAGACTTTGACCGTATCGCCAAGCTTCGTGAGGTACTGGATATTGCTCTGGTCATGCACGGTGGTTCCGGTATTCCTGACGAGCAGCTGGCAAGAGCTGTAAAATGCGGTATGTCCAAATTCAATATTGCAACCGAATACCAGCATGCCTTCTACGAATCCATGAAGAAGGTCTTTGACGAAAATGCTAATCCCGGTGGTTATTACAGAGCGCTCCGCGCAATTGAACGTCCTTGTATCGACTTCGTAAAGAAGAAAATTGCAGTGTTAAATCCCGATCACTATCAACTGTAATTTCTTATCTCTGGGAGGAACAGGTATGCAAAAAAAATTTGATGTAATTGGAATTGGACATCCTTGTATCGACTATCTCGCACATATTGAAAGTATCCCCTCTCCCAATCAGTCCCGGAGCGTCGTTGACGCGAGCTGGCAGCCCGGCGGTAAAATTCCCACCGGGCTGGTGGCTGCCTCCAGGTGTGGGTTATCCTGTGCCTTCATGGGCTCCATGGGTGATGACTTGTTTGGTCAATATTGTAAGTACGATTTTGAAAAGCACGGAATCGATTTATCTGCCGCTGTCATTCAAGAGGGTAAAACCACAGATATGGGTGTGGTTCTCTCAGAGGAGGAATATCATGGAAGGAATATTATTTACCGCAGGGGAAGTTACATGCGCCCCGAGGAAACCGGTATGGATTTTACTCCAATTCTCTCCGCTGACTATCTCTTTATCGCCCTCTCCAATACGCTCCATGTAGAGGCGGCAAGGTTTGCCAAAGAGCACGGTGTCAAGGTTCTGATTGATGCAGATAACCGTCCTCTTAATCATTATAAAGAGATTCTGCCTTATATTGATTACTTTATTGCCTCCGAATTTGTCTATGACGCGTCCTTCCGGGATGAAAATTATGAGGCACATATGCAGGCAATCCGGGATATGGGTCCTTCTGTTGTGATCTTTACCTTCGGCAGCAAAGGATGCCGTGTATTGTCCGATGAGGGTTACTGCGAAATCCCCGCTTTTAAGATCAAAGCTTTTGACACCTGCGGTGCAGGTGATACTTTCCACGGAGCATTTTTCTACGGTTTAAAACATCAATACTCCATCCGTGACACCGCA
>CAKRNW010000083.1 GCA_934371505.1 uncultured Lachnospiraceae bacterium | reverse complement strand
CTTGAGCAGGGGCAGGTGGATTGCTTTCTTGAACAGGTGGAACAGCAACCGGATCATCATCCTTTTCCTTTTCAAATTTTATCACTTCTCCGGTGACGGCGTTAATTTCACAGTCATATTCAAGACCCTCTGATATAAATTCCACATCATAAACCATAATGCCCTGATGGGTGTCCAGTTCTACTTTATATGCGGTCACATTATTGGCATTTACACCAGCTTTCCCCAGTACAATTTCTTTTGCTTTTGCTTCACCGATATAGGCTTTATCGCTGGCAGTCCCTACTGTTTCCACCTGAATGGTGGCAGTCGGATTTTTGTGTAATAATAAATTCAATTCATTGATGGACAGATGTGCAAGCTCATCAAATGTATGAAGTGAACTTTCAGAAAGAATATCCCGGATCAATTGTGCCTTTCCCATGGTAATGTCATACTTTTCAGCTAATTTCTGAAGTTCATCGCTTTTTGACACAGTCTGGCTCAGAACAGCCCCATTAAAAGTATCTGTTTGTAAAAGTTTATTCACTTCAGCAGTCAACCGTTCCTGCAATGCAGCTCCTTTGGCAAGATCCTGATTGTCTACACTAATGAGTATGGAATTCGCCAGTTCATTAAGATAACCATTCTGAAGCATAGAGCCAATCATTGCATTTACCGCAACATTCACATCGCTGCCCGAGAAATCCATATCTCCAATAATTATTTCCCCGTCCTGGTTTAGCGGGATAACCTTCAATACCCGTTCCTTCTGATTTACTTGAATTTCCACACTGGGATTCACATCCAGAGATACGGTAGCATCTACAATATGATTAATCTGGTAATTGTGGAATACTGCTCCTCCACCAATAAGTAAGCACAGGCATGCTGCTATTCCTGCTAACTGTGTAACCAGACTTTTTCTTTTTTTATTTGTTGTCATCATAATTGCACATCCTTTCTCTTTCTTGCAGTCGGAAAGAACAGCATCCAGGATATCCGGAGTTGAGTGAGTATATGCCTGTCGAATTTTTTCGTTGATCTCATATTCTGTCATATCTGCTGCCTCCTATTGCAAATGTTGTCTCAGCCGTTTTAAGGCTCGGTTATATTTTGAAAGAACTGTAGACAGAGGGAGTTCTAATAGTGCGGCAATCTCCCGATGTTTGAAGCCGGAAACTGCATGGAGAATTACTATTTGCCGTTCCTGATCGGATAGCTGTTCCATACAGGCTAGTAATACGTTTCTGTCTTCCATGGTAAATCTGTCATTGGAGGGAAGATAAAGTTCCCATTGCTCTTGTGAGGAATCTGCCATTTTAGAACGTTCTCTCAACTGCTGCAGACACAAATTTCTGGTAATGGTCATCAGCCATGCCAAAGGTTTCCCTTGTGAACGATAAGTTGATGCGTTATGCCAGACAGCCACATAGCAGTCGTGGAGTACATCCTCTGCATCGTGTGTATTCTTCAAAATAGAAAGAGCAAAACTATAGATGGAGGAACGGGTATGCTGATATAGCTGCTCCAATGCATCCTGATTTCCTGCAGATATGCCTGAGAGCAGATTATCAAGATGAACCTCCTCTTCTTTATGGATTCCTTCTGTTCTTGACGTCAAAAACAATGTTGTCTCACTCCTTTCACTATGTTAATGCACAGAACACACATTTTATTGCAAAGAAAAAAGTTTATTTGAAATTTATTAAATTTATTATACTGAAAAAGAAAGTCCTGACTTCATATTAAATGAAACGGACTTTCTTTAAAATAAAAACCTTATGCATTTTAGAATTCTTAGTACTATGCTAATTGTTGCAGATCGTCAAAGCTTTTCAATGCTATGGTGACACGCTCATCCTGAGCGGCATCACCAATCCCTGCACACTCAAATCCACCACGGATGGCAGCCTCCACTCCCGCCTTTGCATCCTCTACTACCAGACATTCTTCCGGTGTCAGTTGAATTCTGTCCGCTGCAAGAAGAAAAACCTCTGGATCCGGTTTAGAGTTCCGGATATCATTGCCATCTGCAATGGCGCCAAAATATTTCTTCATATCCGTCTTTTCCAGAATTAACTGGGTATTCTTACTGGAAGATCCCACTGCAAGTTTGAGTTTTTTCTTTAGACAATCCAAGGTCTCTCTGACTTCTTTTGAAATGTCCTCCGGTTTCATCTGCTGTAACAGATTTCTGTATTCTGCGTTTTTCTCTTCTGCAAATGCCTGTTTTTCTTCCCGGCTATATTTCTTTTCGCTTTTTTCAAGAATGATTTCCAGGCTTTCCATGCGGGATACGCCTCGAAGGCGATTGTTATCCTGCTCACTAAAGGGAATATTTAAACGTTCAGCCAGCCTTTTCCATGCCAGGTAATGATAATGGTCGGTATGACACAATACTCCATCTAAGTCAAAAATAATTCCTTTATATGTATGATTCATCTTTCTTTCATCCTTCTACACACTGATTGTTTCATCGGGATTCACGGTTTTTTTCTGATTCCCATGGAAGAAACTTACCTCACTGTTTCCCTGATTCTGGCACTCGATCCTGTCCCGGGCTGCAGATATCCGGAGTTTGTTTCCCTGATAATCAATCCGGAACTCCAAAGTCTCCCACTCTTCCGGTAATGCCGGATTGATGTGAAGTCCATCTTTTCTGACTTCTACGCCACCGAAACCTTGTACCACGCACTGCCAGATCCCGCCCATGCAGGCACTGTGGATTCCTGCATCGGATGTAGTCATTACCGGTCCTAAATCTGTGTCACAGCAACCGCGGAAAAACTCGTAGGCTTCTCCGGTTCTGCCCAGCTTTGCTGCCAGAAGTGCATGACTGGATTTACTTAAGGAAGAATCATGCAGGGTGCGTTTTTCGTAGAATTCATAGTTTTTCTCCCGATTCTTTTCACTGACAAGCTCCGGGAAGAGTAATAATAACAGAATGGTGTCTGCCTGTTTGTGAACCTGATATTCTCCAATCTGATCCTGATTGTAATCCTCATAAATAGTTCCAACTACATCGCTTTCCTTGTATTTGGTGAGATCTAAATATTTCAGTTTTTCATACCCATCATATTGGGGAATAATCCCATTGGTATCTGCTTTAGGCAGATAAATCTTCTCTGCTGCCATGCGGATGCTTCCCAGATTATCTGTAATTTTCCACTTTGCGTCCAGTTTCTGATAAAGGTCAGAGTCTTCCTTTTTCAGCAGTTCTATAACAGTTAGTGCTAAATCCAGGTTATATTTCACAAGATAATTAGTATAGGCATTATCGTCCACATGCTCCTTGTACTCGTCTGGTCCAATGACATCGCGGATGTGGCAGGAATCGCCTTCCCACTGTACCCGGTCTGACCAGAACACCGCTGTAGCAAGAATAATTTCATAGCCGAATTTCTTCATGAAATCTTCATCCTGCGTTGTCATATAATACTGCCATACTGCATAGCTGACATCTGCAGAAATATGCTGTTCCAGCTTACCGGTGTTAATAGGAATCGGCTCTCCGGTTACCACGTCGGCACCTCCCCATACAGGCGTTACCTCTCCATCATCCAGCCACGCTGATTCCCACGGGAACATTGCACCCTGATAACCATTCTCATAGGCTTTTTTCTGAGCTCCCTGCAGGCTTTTCCCGCGGTAGGATAACAGTGTTCCTGCTGCTTTCGGATCTGTGAATAAATAAAACGGAAACAGGAAAATCTCGGTATCCCAAAAGGAATGTCCTTTATAGCCTTCTCCTGACAATCCCTTTGCTCCAATGCCCACTCTGTCATCGTCTCTTTTTATCATAATATTCAAATGATACAAGGCAAAGCGTATTGCCAGCTGGTCATAGGGATTCTGGCTCTTAATCTGAATATCTGTGGTATCCCAGTATTTTTTCCATGCTGCTTCACCAGCAAGACGAATGTCCTCATATCCTCTAAGCAGATAACATTTGGCTGATTCTACACTTCGCTCCTGCGTATTCCACGTTTTTTCTTTTAAGTTTGCTTCCTTATCCCTGCTGGTGTATACACAGCAAATTTTTTCTACCACCAGTTCACTGTTTGCCGCAACCGATACATCGGTACGGATTCCCAGATAGCGTCGTTCGATCACAGGCAAAAGATAGGGTGAAATTTCCTTACCTTGCAGATAGATACGATGACCTGCATATTGCACAATATGTACTTTGGATTCTCCTGTGGATGCGGTATATTCCATCAGATTTTCATCATAAAGTCTTTTATTTCCCTCATGGAAATGCTGGGTTCCACCATTGGACATGGTTCCGTCAATGCCGCTTGCAATTCGTACTTTTATATCCCCGTTCAGAGAACGTAAGGAAATGCGAAAGGCTATCACATGTTCTTCTGCCAGAGAAACGATTCTCTCAAAGTTCAGTTCAACCTCTGCACCCGCAGGGCTGACCCAGATTACTTTTCGGTGTAAAACACCGGTATAGATATCCAGCTCTCTCGCATAGTCTTTGAGTGTTCCGGCATCCATACGGAATTCTTCTCCGTTTATCCAGATACGAAAATTCGTAAAATCAGCCAGATTGGGAAGTTCCGTTACTTCTTCTTCACCAAACCGATCAAAAGTTCCTGTCACAAACAAATCCCTGCATTCTGCTGTATATTGTTCTTCCAATGCAGCTCTTTGTCCGATATAGCCATTTCCCTGGCAGAAGATTGCCTCGCATTTTCCCAGTTTTGTCCTATCAAATAGCTGTTCTTTTATAATCCAATTCTTCCGTGCGCCTTCACCCGCATGGTAATTTAACTGTGTTTTGCTCATGTTGTTCTCCTGTCATTGTCATAATAATTTACACTTATTCTTTGATGCCGGTAGCTGCCATCGATGCCTGTACCTGTTCCTGTGCCACCGCATATAGCAAAATGCCGGGAATGATTACAATTGCCAACGCCGCAAACATTCTGGTGTAATTGTAGGAAAATTCATTAGTAAAGAAGGAAAGGGCAATGGGCAATGTTCTGTTTTTGTCGGTGGAGGTCAGCAGGGATGCATAGTAATATTCATTCCAGTTATTTAAGAACATCAAAATTCCTGCTGTGGTCAATGCTCCTTTTGTGAGGGGAAGGTTAATCGTCCAAAAAGTCCGGAAAAAACCGGCACCTTCGATAGACGCTGCCTCATCCAGTGCTTTCGGTACTGCCATAAATCCTGCTTTTAACAAAAAGATGGACATTGCCATACCTGCTGACAGATACACCAGTGTTACTCCCCAGATGTTGTCATAAAGTTTCAGGTGCATAACCAGGCTGAAAATAGGCTGGGTACGACTGTGTGCCGGAACTAAAAGGGTAATGGTGAACAGCGTAAAAAATAAATTTCTTCCCGGGAACTTGAATTTCGCCAGCACATAAGCACCCATGGCATAAAACAAAAGAGAAACAATGGTAGATACACCTGCAGCTAACAACGAGTTGGAAAAATATCTTCCAAAGCTGTAATTCTCAAATAAGTAGCGATATGTTTCAAAGGAAAAGCTGCTGGGCAGGGAAAACGGATTGCTCAATATCTCTCCATTGGTTTTAAAGGAGGCGTTGATTACCCATAAAACAGGAAACAGAGAAATGATAATTACAAACAGCATGACACCGTATATCATCACTTTGATCAAGATTTTTTTCAATGTTTGCATGCTCTCTCCTCCTTAATATACAGACTCATTCATACGAAAGACCTTATTTACGATACCCATAATCAGTAGTCCAATCAGAAACATCACCACGCCAATGGCATTGGCCTGTCCATATTTATAATCTGTCACATTGTTTACCAGCATAATGGCAAGGCTCATGGTGTCATCACCCGGACCTCCCGCCGTTGTTAACGCAATCTGTTCATACATGGTAATTCTGGATGTGATAGAACAGATAACACTGGTTCCAATGGCGTTTCTACACAGTGGAAGCATAATATAACGTATCAGCTGCCATCCTTTCGCTCCATCAATCTTTGCCGCCTCAATCCACTCTGTTGGTATATTCATCAGGTCACCCAGGACACATAGCGTTACAATTACTGCATAAAAAAGCCAGGTTGCTGTCACGCTCCAGAATGCATAGGGGGATTTATAAAACCACTGCACATGAAATTCCGGATCAAATTTACGAATCAAAAAGTTTAATGCACCAAAATCATCGTTGAAAATAAAACGATAAATCATTGCCCAGGCTGCCGCAGAAATAACGTTGGGAATCATATAAACTGCCCGGGTAAATTTCCAGCCCTTGGGTTTATAAAATAAAATGAATGCAACCAGCGTACCAAATCCGACATGCAGTGTCATGGCAATGATACTCCAGGCAATTAGGTTCTTAATTGATATGCGAAATGCTCCTCTCTTAAAAAGAGAAATGTAGTTGTTCAGTCCATTGAATACCGGGGAATTAAATCCATCCCACTTCGTAAATGAAGTGACAAACACCTGTATAATCGGCATCATATAAAACATCAGAAAGATGACGATGGATGGCAGGAGGAATAAATATATCCAAAATAACTTCCCCCCATTTTGTTTCTTTGCTTTTGTCATTCTTTGTTCCTCCCATAAGTGGTGCTAAATGCAATACCCAGTTTCCCTATTTCAGTACTGACCTGCGGAAGTTTCCGCAGGTCAGTACTTATGAGGGTCGTATTATTAAGAAAGTCGTCTATTTTTAATGCACAAGATTTTATTCTTCTACTGCCTCAGCTGCTTTGTCGCTTAACCACTGGCAGAATTCCTCTGCGGTATAAGTACCGTCTGCTAAAGAAGGAAGAAGTTTTCCGAACTCTGTATTTGCTACAGATGCAGGAATGACATCCAGAACAGCGGGAACAAATACGGTATCAGAAGTGGTATCTGCTGCTAAATCAGCCAGTACCTGTGTTTCAGCCTGTTTCTCTTTAAAACTGTCGGAGTACTCTAAGTTGGGAGCATCGCCACCCTCTGCCAGCAGGTATGCCTCTAATTCTTCAGGGCTGTTAATGAATTCCAGAAACGCCTTTGCCAATGCTGCTTCTTCATCACTTGCAGATGCAGAAATCCACCATTCACCATAGGTTCTGGTATTTGCAACACCTACATTTCCAGGGAAAAGGCTTGCATGAACATTGGCTCCGTCAAAGCCGTTACTCCATTTGTCAGAAGACTCCGGTGCAAATTCCGCGGACATCCAGGGACCATTTGCAATCACTGCTGCCTGCTCGCTCATAAATGCGTTGGCTGCATCTGCATAGGTTGCTCCGATGGAGTTGGAAGATGCGTTATTCTGTAACAATGTCTGTAACTTCTTGGTAGCCTCAATAATAGGAGTCTGGTTAAAATCAATAATCTTGTCTACCGTTCCGTTCTGCAGCAGTTCCGCACCGCCATCTTCATTTGCGATCAAAGCGGTATAGAATAATGCTGCTACCCAGCCATTCTCTGCAGTGGAAAATGCAATCTTCTGGTCTGCCAAATCAGAGACAAATTCATCTATGGACATTGCGCTTACATCACCGGAGGGAGTCCATAATGCACTGTTGTAGAAAAATCCGGTAGGACGAACCGTTGCTAAAGGCATGGTATAAATGGCTCCGTCATCCTGAGTATTATACTCGATGCCATCTTCCAGCAATCTTCCCTTTAATTCTGCATTCTCATTCAGCCAGCCACTCAGATCGTAAGCCAAGCCATTGGGAATTACCACTTTGCTAATCCAGTCTACATCACCGCCCTGTACCAGTACGGGAAGTTGGTTCTGCTGTGCCAACTGTTTTAATTTATCATTGAACGTATCCTGGGGAGTTGCCTCCAAAGTAATCTTATATTGTCCAGCATATGCCTCATTAAAGCGCTCAACCTGGGGCTCAAAAAATACGGCACCGGAGTTTTCTCCAGTTTTATAGGAAGGAATCGTTACTTCCACAACTTCACCTGTAGTGCCTTCTGCTGTCGCAGCCGGTGTCTCTGTTTCTACTACTGTACTTTCTGCCTGGTCTGTGGTTCCTGTCTCCTGTGTTCCGGCACCAGAATTTCCACATCCTGCAACCCCTAAAATCATACCTGCTGTAAGTAATAATGCTAAATACTTCTTTTTCATTCGTCATCCTCCTCTGTTTTTGATGAATGTCAGTTAAT
The DNA here is from genome assembly GCA_934371505.1 of uncultured Lachnospiraceae bacterium. Classification (GTDB taxonomy): domain Bacteria; phylum Bacillota; class Clostridia; order Lachnospirales; family Lachnospiraceae; genus UMGS2037. Next base: position 1,959 of record CAKRNW010000083.1, on the reverse strand, counting down.
CCGCTACTAAATCGTTTCCGTGACACGGTAAAAAAAATATGGAATCCTACTTGCTGGATTCTTTATCTGCGGTCATTCCTGACCGCAGATATTTTTCACACTTTCACGCTCCAGAATTTTATAAGGTAATATACTATGTTCCTTCGTTTCTTTTCCTTCAATGCGGGCATGTAATAATTTTGCTCCGGCATATCCGTTTCTTTTCATATCCTGCCATACAGTTGTAAGAGGGGGTGCTGTATATTCGGAAATCGGAATGCCATCAAATCCTGTAACGGAGAAATCTTCCGGTATTCTGTATCCCATTTCCTTGATGGCTCTCATTACCCCCAAAGCCATCAAATCACTGAAACACATCATTGCTGTATGTTTGGTTTTTCCATAGGTTTTCAGATAGTCTAATGTTTTCTCGTATGCTTTTTGCTCGTCAAACTCACAATACAGGATATCCTCTTCCTTTAAAGCATAACCTTTTCTGCTCATAGCCCGGTAGACTCCGATGGTTCTGTCCATGGTAACTCTGGTGTTTTTCTTTCCACTCACCACCAGGATTTTTTCATGACCATTGGCATAAAGCAAATCCACAACATCTGCCATCGCTCTGATATTATCAATGGAAATCCAGCCGCCTTGCCTTTCCGATAACTCCATGTCGATTGCTACGCATGGAATTTTGGTATCCATCAGTTCCTGAAAATAAGGATCATCTGTAGTGACACCACTTAAAATGACTCCGCTTACATCATGTTCCGCACAAAACTGCTGATAGGACACTTTCTCCTGTTGTTTCACATCGGTTGCGTATACTGCCACATCCAGATTATGATTGCAGGCATAGGTATACACACCCTGCATAAGCCGGAACATCAGGTTTTCCTTCGGATTGTTTTCAAGCAGACCTGATATGATAAGGGCAATTTGGTTGCTCCGTTTTGAAGAGAGATTTTTGGCATTCAAATTCGGTTTATATCCCAGCTCCTCCGCTGTTTTTAATACTCTTTCCCTGGTTTCTTCGGTGATATCCGTATAACCATTAAACGCTCTGGAAACCGTAGATACACTCACTCCGCAACTTTTAGCTACATCTCGAATCGTTACTGCCATGTTTTCTCCCTTCCTCGGAAACGCTTTTGTAGCTTATGGTTATATTAGCATACTAAAACGCTTTTGTAAATCTGTTTTTTGTAAATTGTGACACATTTCCCAGTAAAATCTTTGTTGCTGTTCTTAATTCACTCACACTTCTATTCCTTTTTCTGCATAAATTGTATCATAAATGCATATAAAAGGAAATCATAAAAGCACTTACTAAAACGCATTTTTGTAGTGTTTATAAGATTTAGAATCGAAAAGAAAAATTGCCCTCACCTTTTGGTTGGGCAATTTTCGTAAAGTTTTGTAATTTAAAAAATACTCCATAAGGAAACAAGGCTTTCTGTAAAAGATCTGTTCAAGCAATGCCCAGGTCTGCGGATCATCCACCATACACAGCTTTGCGAATGGGGGCTACTGCAGCACCGTCATAATCGCCGGTATCAGCTGTTTCTTACGGGAAACCACTCCCCTTAAGATAAAGCTGTCTCCACGTGGCTCTACGCCCATGGCATCCCGGATGAGTTCCTGCGCATTGCTTCCTACATAAAGTAACTCTGTGGACTCCTGCACAATATCCGTCAGCATGAAAAACAGCATCTGCAGACCACTCTGCTTTAGCTGCTTCTCCATGTAAGGGTACAGCCGCTGTTTCAGCTCCACCAGCTCCTCCTGGTTCATGGAGTTGACCTGGCCTACTCCAAAGGTAATATCGTTCATCACAAAGGTTTTGAAGTCCTGTTCAAATATTTCTGAAGTTTCCTTGCTGCTTAAATTGCTTCCGGCGCGGAACATATCTCCTGCCAGTTCCTCCACATTGATTCCGGCAATCTTTGCCAGAGCCTCTCCAGCTGCCTTATCCACGGC
>CAKRNW010000082.1 GCA_934371505.1 uncultured Lachnospiraceae bacterium | reverse complement strand
TTCAGCATCAGGAATTTATACGCAAACTTGATGAATTTATGGAACACCATAATGATGAGATAGAGGATCAGGATGAACAGATTATGGGAATTTTAAAGTATCTTACAGAGTGGCTGGTTGATCATATTCTGCATGTCGATGGTCAAATTCCCAAAGGCTGAAAACACGCTTAGAAGTTGCTTTGATTCAGAGTACGGGAGCCCAAACCGCTCTGAGCAGGAAATTGCCGGCTGTCGTGAAGAGCTTTCCACAATTCAAGAACGGACAGATATTTATAATGCGCAGAAGTAAAATGATTACTAAAAATTTTACTGGAATATAAAGCAGTCAGAATGATTTTCTGGCTGTTTTTTAGTGCATAGGAAATTCCTGCTTGACTCTACAACTATTATAGAGTTTAAAATAAGACGAAAGAAAAAACCAAGGAATGAAATCAACAATGGAAAAGAATCTTACAACCGGAAGTGTATTTAAAAACGTATTGGTATTTTCCCTTCCTTATCTGCTCTCTTATTTTTTACAGACATTATACGGAATGGCGGATCTGTTTATCGTCGGACAGTTTGACGGGGTGGCCGGCACCACTGCGGTGTCCATCGGCTCCCAGGTGATGCACATGCTCACCGTGATGATTGTGGGACTTGCCATGGGAGCCACCGTCAGCATCGGACAGGCAGTGGGTGCCAGACAGAAAGAACAGACGGCAGCCTATATCGGCAACACCATCACCCTCTTTATGGGCTTGTCCGTGGTGCTGACCGGCATCCTGCTGATGGCAAACCGTTCCATCGTTTCCGTGATGTCCACCCCGGAGACAGCAGTGGAGGGCACAGTGGCGTACCTCACCATCTGCTTTCTCGGCATCCCCTTTATCACCGCCTACAATATTATCAGCTCCATTTTCCGGGGCATGGGGGACAGCAAAAGCCCCATGTATTTTATCGTGGCAGCCTGCGTTGCCAATATTGCACTGGACTACCTCTTTATGGGAGCTATGCACCTGGGACCCGCAGGAGCAGCGCTGGGAACCACCTGTGCCCAGGCAATCGGCGTAGCGGTGTCCCTGATTTTTATCCGCAGACAAAGCCCCGGCATTTCCCTGACCCGGAGGGACTTAAAGCCCCAGAGGGATGTGATGGCACAGATTCTCCGCATCGGTATTCCCATCACCCTTCAGGACGGCTTTATCCAGATTTCTTTCATTATAATAACCATCATTGCCAACCGCCGTGGATTAAATGATGCCGCCGCCGTGGGCATTGTGGAAAAGATTATCAGTTTTCTCTTTCTGGTGCCTTCCTCCATGCTTTCCACCGTGTCCGCACTGGGCGCCCAGAATATCGGAGCCGGAAAAAAAGACCGGGCAAAGCAGACCCTGTGGTACGCCATGGGAATTGCCCTGTGTTATGGTTTGGTGATTGTGACACTGGTGCAGATTTTTGCGGAGCCAATGGTTGCCCTTTTTACCGATACCGCCCAGGCGGACGGTGCCAGGGTGGTGGTGCTGGGGGGACAATACCTCCGGGGCTATGTATTTGACTGCCTCTTTGCAGGAATCCAGTTCAGCTTTAGCGGGTATTTTTGTGCCTGCCAGCACGCGGAGCTGTCCTTTTTACATAACATCCTCTCCATCCTGCTGGTGCGGGTGCCAGGGGCTTATCTCGCGTCCCATCTGTTCCCGGGCACCCTGCTCCCCATGGGACTGGCATCGGCAGCAGGCTCCCTGCTCTCCGATATCATCTGTACCATCGCCTATCTGTACCTGCGAAAACAGGACAAAAAACAGGAGAATCTGTAAATCTTCCTTGACATTTTTTCTCAATAGGTGTATTTTAAAATCAGTAAGAATTACTATTTTTAGAAAATAATATTATTTTACAGAAAAGGGAGAAAAATTATGACAAACAAATATGCAGGAACACAGACCGAGAAAAACTTGATGGAGGCTTTTGCCGGAGAATCCCAGGCAAGAAACAAATATACCTACTTTGCCTCCAAGGCAAAAAAGGACGGTTTTGAGCAGATTTCCTCTTTATTCTTAAAGACTGCTGACAACGAGAAAGAGCATGCCAAAATGTGGTTCAAGGAGTTAAATGGCATCGGAAGTACCGCTGAAAACCTGGCTGCCGCAGCCGATGGCGAGAACTATGAGTGGACGGACATGTATGAGGGCTTTGCAAAGACCGCTGAGGCTGAAGGCTTTCCGGAGCTGGCTGCGAAGTTCCGCATGGTAGGCGCTATTGAGAAACACCATGAGGAGCGTTACCGCGCACTGCTTCATAACGTGGAGATGCAGGAAGTATTCGCCAAGAGCGAGGTCAAGGTATGGGAGTGCCGCAACTGTGGACATATCGTGGTAGGCGAGAAAGCACCGGAAATCTGCCCCGTATGTACACACCCTCAGGCTTACTTTGAGGTTCATGCTGAGAATTACTAAGAATTAAAAATAAAAGCAGGAATGTAGCGCTGAATTAACGTACATTCCTGCTTTTTACGCTGCTTCATTCGTGAATTTCCAAAGGAAGGCCATCCGGGTCAAAAAAGAAAGTCATTTTCCTGCCTGTATAGGCATCAATCCGGATGGGCTCCGTGGCAATACCCTTCCCATTTAATTCTTTCACGGCTTCATCTACGGATTTTACAGCAAATGCGAGATGCCGGAGCCCATAAGCCTCCGGATAACTGGGGCGCTTCGGACAATTCTTGATAATGAAGAGTTCCAATTCCATTCCCTGAAGCTGAAGATCAATTTTGTAGTCATCTCTCTCTTTTCTATAATTTTCCTGGATAACAGAAAAACCCAACAAGTCTACATAAAAGTGTTTCGATTTTTCGTAGTCACTTCCAATAATGGCAATATGGTGGACAGTTTGTAAGTTCATAACATAGCCTCTCTTAAATCTCATGAATAAAATACCTAGTCTAAGTATATACCATCAAATATTTCAAAACATGGTGAAAATAGACAAAAAACCAGGTGGAAAAATGTTAAAAACATAAAAAAGACTTTCTTGAAATAGTAGAAAGAATTTCAAACTCTTGGTAAAATATATTTAAATAGATAAGAAGGAGACTTATGATGGAGTTTACTTTTGAAACGCAATACAATGCAAAAACCATGTCCTTGATGGCGAAGGCGTTACGAAAGACCATCCGGAAAAAACGCAGCCGCCGTTCCCATATTTTCGGATGGATTTTTACCATTCTCGGCTTGTTTCTTATTATAGAAGGCTTTGCATTTGATTTCCGCACCATCATTCTGTCCATCGCTGTTCTCCTGCTCTTGGTTGACCGACTTTTTGAGGACAAAATCAACGGGTATGTGGCGAAAAAGCACCTGCTCCCCGGCACGGAAAAAGCAGTGACGGCATTTTCCGAAAATGGCTTTGTCTCCACAACAGACGCTGGGAAATCGGAATGGAATTACGATAAGATTGAACGGATAGCGGAAACGGCGGACTTCTTTGTGTTTATCTTTAACGAAGTTCATGCACAGCTTTATGATAAGCGGCAGCTACAGGGCGGCACCGTGGAAGAGTTCCGGGATTTCATCCAGAGAAAGACAGGAAAATCGGTGGAGAGGATTTGATACAGCATTAAATATATCCCTGGTTGAGAGAATTTTTCAAGGCAAAGGAGCATTCCTGATATGAAAAATAAGTTAGCAGCATTTGGAAAAGTATTCGTATGCTTTCTGGTGTTTGAACTTTTATCGGTATTTGTGCCGGAATTATGGGCGCTTTTCCTGCAGAATACGAGTCTGGATGAGGAGACCATGGTACAGCTTTACCAGGCGGGCAGCTCTTTGTTAGTCATTCTTGTGGCATTCCCGGGCTTCATTCTTGCCATGAGGCTGCTTGGAGCGATGCCTCACTTTTCCTGGAAGGAGAAAAGAAAAGCCACATCCGGAGAACTGGTGAAATACATCTTACTAAGTATTCTTCCTGTCTTTGTGCTGTATGGGGCAGCATTTATCGTTAGCCAAATAAGTCACACTTCTTTGCGGGATATGTTGGGTTCCCTGACCTGGATGGATGTAGTGAGAGAGGGAATCCTTGGCTGTCTTTTGATGCCGGTTATGGAGGAAGTGATGTTCCGGGGCATGATGTTACATAGGCTGGAGAGTGAGGGACAGGTATTTGCAATGACTGTCACCACCATATTTTTTGCAGTCGGACATAACAATCCCATCAATATGCTCCTGGGACTGGCAACAGGTTGGCTGTTTGCCTACATGGTATTGAAACACGGAGGCATCCGTTATGCACTGCTTTGTCACACTGTGGTCAATGTTTTAGGAAATCTTGTGATTCCGGGGATATATTGCCTTCGATAAAATATGCAGCACTGTATTATATAATCACTCCACTTTTTCTCTGCATATTCTGCATAAATATGCCATTTTTCTTGACATACCGACAAGAACGTGCCTACAATAAAAGCAAATTTTTACAATAAACTTCTTAGAGGAGAGAGAAAATGGGCGAAGTAGTAGAGTATGTACCGCAGATGTATGCCACTTTCTGGGCGTTGGTGCCCCCGATTGTTGCGATATGCCTGGCATTGATTACCAAGGAGGTTTACAGTTCCCTGTTTATCGGAATTGTCATTGGTGGTCTGTTTTATTCCGGATTTAGTTTTGAAGGCACCGTTCTCCATGTATTCCAGGACGGAATCGTGGGTGTGCTGACCGATCCCGATAACATGGGTATCCTGGTATTCCTGGTTATTCTGGGTTCCATGGTCTGTATGATGAATAAAGCCGGAGGTTCGGCGGCATTCGGACGCTGGGCATCCACCCATATCAAAACCCGTGCGGGTGCGCAGATTGCCACCATTCTGCTGGGTATTCTGATTTTCATTGACGATTATTTCAACTGTCTTACTGTGGGAAGTGTGATGCGTCCCGTTACCGATAAACACAATGTTTCCCGTGCAAAACTGGCATATCTCATTGATGCCACAGCCGCACCGGTTTGTATTATCGCCCCGATTTCATCCTGGGCGGCAGCTGTTACCGGATTTGTGGAGGGTGAAGATGGATTTGGTATTTTTATCCGCGCCATTCCCTACAACTATTATGCACTGCTGACTATCCTTGCCATGTTCCTGCTGGTACTCACCAAAGTAGATTTTGGCCCCATGAAAAAGCATGAGGACAACGCGCTGAAGGGGGATCTGTACACCACGGAGGAGCGCCCTTACGCTGCTGCGGAAAAAGAAGTACAGGATGGAAAGGGTAAAGTGATTGACCTGGTATTTCCCATTATCGTGCTGATTGTCTGCTGCGTGCTGGGCATGATTTACACCGGTGGATTTTTCCAGGGTGTGGGATTCGTGGAGGCGTTTTCTGCCAGTGATGCGTCTGTAGGACTGATGTTAGGCAGCTTTTTCGGCATGCTGATTACCGTGATTTTCTACCAGATTCGCAAAGTATTGAAATTTACCGACTCCATGAGCTGCATTCCCGAGGGATTTAAAGCCATGGTTCCTGCGATTCTGATTTTAACCTTTGCATGGACACTGAAAGCCATGACTGACAGCCTGGGTGCGAAAGAGTTCGTAGCCGGTGTGGTAAAAGGTGCGTCCGGCAGTTTCTTGAGCCTGTTGCCTGCCATTATTTTCCTGGTAGCATGTTTCCTGGCTTTTGCAACCGGAACTTCCTGGGGAACTTTCGGCATCCTGATTCCTATTGTGGTAAATGTTTTTGCCGGAACCAACGAGACCATGATGATTATTTCCATTTCCGCTTGTATGGCAGGTGCGGTTTGCGGTGATCACTGCTCACCGATTTCCGATACCACGATTATGTCCTCTGCGGGAGCGCAGTGCAGCCATCTGAACCACGTGTCCACCCAGATTCCTTATGTTGTGATGGTAGCCGTGGTTTCCTGCATTACCTATGTGGTTGCCGGTTTTGCCCAGAATCCTTTTGTCCCTTTGATTTTCGGTATTCTGCTGCTTACCGCGACCATCTTTGGAATCAAATATCTGAACAAAACAAAAGAAGCATAGGTTCTTTTAACTTCCCCTTTCCGAAGGAGATGATTATAATAGGCGTAGTGCCGCAGGGATGCGATAAAATACAGAAAGAAAAGGCAGGACGGTTATAGACAGATGAAGAAAAACCATTTTGTTATCCATCGCATTTTTCACCCAGCGCCCCCATGAAACGGCTGCCCCAGTGGATTGAAGTGCTGGGACTGATTTTTGCCCTGGTGGGTGTGTTTCTCATTTCCACCCACGGCAACATCCACTCCATGGTCATTCTTCTGGCGGTGCCGGGGCTAAAGGCGCAAAGAAAAGCAGAACAGGCGTAAAGGGAGTAAGGGATGAAACAGCTATTCACGAGATGGGGAAAAGAAATCAACACAGAGCACTGTAAAGAGGAATATCCCCGTCCCCGGTTGAAACGGGATAGTTATGTAAATTTAAATGGGAGATGGCAGTATGCCATCCGCCGGGAAAAATGGGAAAGCAAGAAATTTCCGTCACTATCGCAAGCTGACGGAGATATTTTCGTGCCCTTTTCCCCGGAAAGCGTGCTGTCCGGCGTGAACCACATCTTACAGCCCGGAGAAACCATTTACTATAGGAAAAAATTTACCCTGCCGGAGAACTGGAAAGACAGCCGGGTGCGGCTCCACTTTGGTGCAGTGGATCAGGAATGTCGCGTGTGGTGTGACGGACAGTATCTGGGGGAACATCAGGGAGGCTATCTGCCCTTTACCCTGGAATTAACCGGAATTTTAGAACAAAATCCGGGACAGCAGTGGCACGAACTCATATTGGCAGTAACGGATGCCACGGAACAGTCACCTCACGCCAGAGGCAAACAAAAACTGGTGCGCAAGGGACACATGGCGTCTATTTTTTACACACCCCAGAGCGGTATCTGGAAAACGGTGTGGATGGAGGCTGTGCCGGAACAATTTATCGAGAATGTCCATATCCGGTCGGACATTCATACCGGGAAGGTACAGGTAGAGGCCCTGATAAATCGGCCTGATGGGATAAAAGCGGAAAAGCAGGAAAGCAGCCTTCAAATTTTCTACCAGGGAGAAGCGGTTCTCCAGAGTCCTCTTTTGCCAGACACCGAAGGGCATCTGACTACGGAACTGATTATCCCCCAGAAGCAGAGACACCTGTGGACAACCGACACACCAAACCTCTACGATGTGGAAATCTCTTATGGAACAGACCGGGTCACTTCCTATTTTGCCCTGCGCCAGTTCGGTCGGGCAAAGGATGAGAAGGGAATCTGGCGGTTTACCTTAAACGACAAGCCCTTTTTCTTTAACGGCGTGTTAGACCAGGGATACTACCCGGACGGGTTGCTGACAGCGCCCTCCGATGCCGCCCTGCTTTTTGACATCCAGAGATTGAAGAAACTGGGATTTAATACCATCCGCAAGCATATCAAAATAGAAGAAGAACGGTTTTACTACCACTGTGACCGTCTGGGCATGGCAGTCTGGCAGGATATGCCCAACGGAGGCGGAGTGATGAACCACTTTTTGGTCACCGATTTACCCAACGCCTTTCCCTTCTTCGGGCGCAAAGTGAAAGACAACCATTACCGGCTGTTTCAGCGCACCGATGAGGAAGGACGGGAACAGTTTTACCGGGATTTGACCGGCATGGTGGAACTGTTGCGGGATTATCCCTGCATTGCTCTCTGGACGCCTTTCAATGAGGGCTGGGGACAGTTCGATGCGGCAAAAGCCACCGCACTCATCCGGAAACTGGACGATACCAGGTTGGTGAACGAGGCTTGTGGCTGGTTTGACCAGGGAGGCGGGGATGTCTACAGCATCCACAATTACCTCCGGGCGTTGAAACTGAAATCCCAGCCCGATCGGGTGGTGGCACTAACGGAATTTGGCGGATACGCCTGTCCTACTCCCGGACACATGGCATGTGAGAAAGAGTTTGGTTATAAAGGCTATCAGAACAAACAACAGCTTACCGAGGCCTACCGGGCCTTGTGGCAGCGGGATGTTCTGCCCTGGATAGAAAAAGGATTATCGGCTGCGATTTACACCCAGACCAGCGACATTGAGGAGGAAATCAACGGCTTTTTCACTTACGACAGGGAAGCGGAAAAGCTGGAGGCGGCAGTGGTGCAGGAAGTCAACCGGAAAATATCACAAGAGTATGAAGGAATTCACATTTGTGTAAAGGAACCTTAGGAAAACATTAAGGAACAAAGCTGCCAGAACCAGGTATAATGAAGGCAAAATGCAAGTTAAGAGGGGAGCGTATCAAATGAAATATCATAAAAATATTATAATTGCAGGGCTTGTAGCACTTGCCCTCACTGGCTGTGGCAAAGCAGACTCCGCATCTGCGGAAAACTGGGAGAGCCTGGAGAAAACGGATACAGAGGAAACAGAAACCATACAGGAAACCCAGGAGCAGCTGCCGGAGTTTCAGAAAAGAGAATTTACCATCGAAGATCCGGAGTATGATTTGTATACCCGGGAGGGACAGCAGGAACTTTACCGGGACAGAATCGAATTCCAGGAACTATCGGATAAACCCAACGACATTTCCGATGCAGACACCTGGTTTCAGGAAAATGACCTGTTTCTTCCGATGATAAAGAACTTTCTTTCTGATACCACCAGAATCCAGTGGGAGGAGGCGGCACCGGAACAGGCGAAATGGATTTATGAGGACATGGCAGAAAGCGTGTCCAGAGGATTCTACGATGACCGGTACTTCTATGAGGTGGTGGACACCGGGCGCAAGGGAGCGGATTTAGGCTCTCTGGATTTGTATATGTACCGGTTGGATAGCCGGGAACTGGAAATCACCCTGCACCTCGGTGACTTTTTGTATACAGACGGATATGAGCCGGCGGCAGATGCGGAGTATGACTTTATCCGCCAGAGTGTGTTCTGGGCGCAGAGCGAGGGGGACACCCTTTATCTTGCCATCGGTCATAATACCTATGCGGAGGACTGCCCCCACACCGGCTATCTGCTGGCAATCGATTTGCAAAACGGCGAGGTGCTTTGGGAGAGCAGACAGCAGGCGGCTAACGCCAATAACTTTGTCCTGCTGGAGGATGTGATTGTCACCGGTTATGGATTTACCGATGAGTACGATTATCTCCATGTGATTGATAAGGGCATCGGTATTGACCAGAAGTGCGTGGAGCTGAAATCCGCACCGGATTTTCTGGTGGAAAAGGACGGAAAGCTCTATGTCCACACCTACAACACCGATTATGTTTTCCAGATTCGCCGCCAGTCGGAGCTGGAACGGGACACCCAGGCAGTGAAAGCGGAACTGGAGAATCTGCCGGATTCCCTTGAGGAACTGAGCGAAACCTATGATGTCTGCTGTCTGGATTACAACAATGCAATTGTGGGGGACTTGGGAATGGGATATCTTGCCAGCTTCCTGCGGGCAGTGGAGATTGGAGAGCCGGGAAAACTGATTCTCGCTGGAACCACCGTTGAAGGGGATGCCATTCTTACCTATATATCCTATAATGGCAAGGATTTTTATGTGATGCAGGACAATTCCCGGGACAAATTCCGGGGAACGGGAGAGGCCTATACCGAGGAAATCTGTGATGCCAGCCGGGTAAAAGAAATGATTGGGGAAGTGCAGGGCATGACCAGAAACCGGGAATTTACCAAAGAGGAGCAGGCACAAATTGAATTCTTTGCCAAAAACCGGCAGCAGTGGCGGTTTGACCTGGAAACCTACGGACCTTACGGCCTGCAATATGCAGTTTACGACTTGGACGGGGATGGCAGACTGGAACTGATGACCACCGTATGTATGGGCAGTGGAATATTCTCGGAGAACCATTTTTACCGGATGAGTGAGGATGGCAAAACACTGGAAACTTTGAACCAGAGGGAACTTCCCGGACAGGAAAATCAGGACTTCCCGGACTTGGACGGGTATGACATGAACTGGTCCATGGATGCCTACCGGGATTCCCAGGGCAGGGTTTACTATAGTGGCAGCAATATCAGCCGTAATGGGGCAGCTTTTCATGGAGTCATCCAGGGATTCTTCTATCTGGAGGGGGACATGGTAACCTTCCAGGATATCTGCCATTCCACCTCCGAGGCGGCTTCCAACAACGTGGACACTATTGACACCTATTACGACATGGACGGCAACGAAATCCCGAAGGAGGCTTATGATTTGCTGCTTTCCGATTTCGTGAAGGGAATGGAGCAGGGCAAAGCCTACATCAACTGGTTTCCTG
>CAKRNW010000081.1 GCA_934371505.1 uncultured Lachnospiraceae bacterium | reverse complement strand
CCCAGCAGTGGAACAATAATAATATACAAGGCAGTGATAAATCCCGCTTTTCCTACCGTTGTATACATGATTCCCGTCTGCTGGAACATGCTGGCAGAGGACAGCGCCAGTCCGCAGCAGATACCACCGATGAAAGTGACTTTCCGGTTCGCCCGGAACTCTTGCTTTTTTTTCCGGCAAAAAGGAAGTAACACCAGTCCTCCTAAAAGGAAACGGCAGGCATTGAAAGTCCAGGGACCCACATAGTCCATGCCCACACTCTGTGCCACAAATGCAACGCCCCAGATAAGGGCTGCCAGGAATAAAAGAAGGGGACTTTTCGCAGTGCTCTTACTCATTGGGCGCCCCCGATTTCCCGCTCAATACGGGTTACCAGTTCCCGTACCTTTTGACCGTCACAGTCGATGATGACATGGGCGTACTTTTCATACAAAGGAGTTCTCTCCTCGTACAAAGCCTTTAGATCCTGTCCTTCCCGCAGCGTGACACCCCGTTCCGTTAAATCTCCCAGACGTTCCTCGATCTGGGAAAGGGTCAACCGTAAGTAAACCACCGTTCCGATGCTCCGCAGATGCTCCATGGCTTCCGCGCCATAAATGGCACTTCCTCCGGTGGCAATGACGGTCTTATCACAGGTAAGACCTGCGTTCACATCATTTTCGATTTTCCAGAACCCCTCCACTCCATGTTCACGGATGAGTTCATGGAGGAGTTTTCCGTATTTCTGCTGGATCACCAGATCGGAATCCAGAAAGGTATAGCCCAGGCGTTTTGCAAGAACCACACCAACGGTGCTTTTTCCTGCTCCCGGCATTCCAATTAAAATCACATTTTTCATGGCTTATCCTAAGTATGCAATGACTTCAACTTCACACAGTACGTTCTTGGGGAGCTGTTTTACAGCGACGCAGCTTCTTGCAGGTTTCTCGGTGAAATACTGCTCATACACGCCGTTGAAAGCACCAAAATCTGCCATATCTGCCAAAAAACAGGTGGTTTTTACCACTTTGGTGTAGTCCACGCCAGCCTCTGCCAGAATGGCACCTACATTTTTCATGCACTGATGGGCCTGCTCCTCAATAGTGCCGGTTTCCAGTTCTCCGTTTGCAGGGATAATGGGAATCTGACCGGAAGCAAACAGGAAATCTCCTGCCACGATCCCCTGGGAGTAAGGTCCGATTGCTGCGGGTGCTTTGTCTGTTGCGATTTTCTTTAACATAACTTTGATCTCCTTTGCGATAATTGCTATTTGTATTTGTTGTTTCAACTGGCTTAACGCTTGACTATTTCCGGTTCGTCAAATTCCACCGTCACATAGTAACCTCTGGCATTCTCCTCAATGGCTGTGACGATGCCCTTCCGGCTTTTTAATTGCTCCCGGAAGGGGAAATTACCGGACATGGCCAGAGACGGGTCGATGGTATAATAGTAGTTACTGGGCAGTACGCCCTCAGTAATGGTGACTTCCTGCCCCTCCTGTAGAAGTCCGGGACGTTCCATCTTAAATTCCATCGTTCTCATAGTTTCCTCATTTCCACACAATTTATTTTGCAAACTGGCTGTTGTACAGGTTCGCATAGAATCCACCCTTGGCAAGAAGGGATTCGTGATTGCCCTGCTCGATGATATTTCCGTCCTTCATGACCAGAATCACATCCGCAGACTGGATGGTGGAAAGGCGGTGTGCCACGATAAAGCTGGTACGTCCTTCCATGAGTCGGGCAAATGCCTCCTGAATCTTCATTTCGGTACGGGTATCAATGGAGGAGGTTGCCTCGTCCAGAATCAGCATAGGAGGCAGGCACAGCATGACTCTGGTAATGCAGAGCAGCTGTTTCTGTCCCTGGGACAGATTGCCACCGTCCTCGGTAATCACCGTGTCGTAGCCCTGGGGCAGACGCTTGATAAAGCTGTGGGCATGGGCGGCCCTGGCTGCAGCAATCACTTCCTCCTGGGTGGCATCGGGTTTACCCATGACGATATTCTCCCGGATGGTGCCGGTCTTTAACCAGGTATCCTGTAACACCATACCGTAGTTGGTACGGAGGCTCTTTCTGGTCATATTGCGGATATCGGTGCCTTCCACCTTAATCTCTCCGCTGTCCACATCGTAGAAACGCATGAGCAGGTTAATGATGGTGGTTTTGCCGCATCCGGTAGGCCCTACGATTGCCACACGCTGTCCGGGCTTTACTTTTAAGTTGAAGTCCTGAATCAGCTTTTTATCCGGCACATAGGAGAAGTATACATGGTCTAGGGAAACATTTCCCTCCGGGTCGGTCAGCACTCTCGCATCGACAGGCTCTGCCACCTGAGGCTCCTCCTCGATGAGTTTAAAGACTCTCGCCGCACATGCCAGTGCGTTCTGTAACTCGGTTACCACACCGGAAATCTCGTTGAAGGGTTTGGTGTACTGGTTGGCATAGCTTAAGAAACAGGATAATTGTCCTACACTGAGCCGTCCTGCTACTGCAAAAAGTGCTCCTGCAATACCCACACCGGCGTAAACCAGGTTGTTGACGAAGCGGGTGGAGGGATTGGTGATGGAGGAAAAGAAAATGGCACGCAGGGAACATTTCTCCAGGCGTCCGTTAATCTCATCGAAGGTTTCCTGGGTTTCTTCCTCCTGTCCGTAAGCCTGTACCACCTTCTGGTTTCCAATCATCTCATCGATAAACGCAGTCTGTTCCCCACGGGTCTGGGACTGCAGCAGGAACATGGTATAGGTTTTCCGGGCGATAAAGCTTGCTACAAATAAAGATAGGGGCGTGATGACCACAACCACCAGGGTAATGCCCACATTGACACTTAACATAAATAACAGAGTCCCCACAATGGTGATGATACCGCTGAACAGCTGGGTAAAGCCCATGAGCAGTCCGTCTGCAAACTGGTCAACATCCGCAATGACACGGCTTACCACTTCGCCGTAGGAATGGTCATCCACATAGCGCAGGGGCAGGATTTCCAGCTTGCGGAACGCCTCTTTGCGCACATCACGGATGATGTTGTAGGTCATCTTGTTATTGCAGATGTTCATCGCCCACTGCGCCAGGGCAGTGAGGGCAATGACAATCCCTATCTGTTTCAGGATTACAAAAATTCCTGCAAAATCCACCTGACCTTCGGCAATGATTAAGTCCACCGCGCGTCCGGTGAGAATGGGAATATATAAGGCAGAAATCACGGACACAGCCGCCAGTAAAATGGAAAGAATCAACAGCACCCAGTACCGCTTGATATAGTGCAGTACCTTCCGTAAGGTTTCCCCGGAGCTGCTTTGTTTTGTATTCGTCTTAGCCATTATGCCTGCACCTCCCTGGGATATTGTGAATAATAAATTTCCTGATAGACCTGACAGGCTTTTAACAGCTCCTCATGGGTACCGATTCCGGCTACCGCACCATCGTCCATGACGATAATCTGGTCGGCATGCATAATGGAGGATGCTCTCTGGGACACGATAAATACGGTTCGGATGCCTTCCATCTGACGGATGGACTGACGCAGTCTTGCATCGGTGGCAAAGTCCAGGGCGGAGGCGCTGTCATCCAGAATCAGAATTTCCGGGTCGCGCACCAGTGCTCTTGCAATGGTCATACGCTGTCTCTGACCACCGGAGAGGTTTTTACCTCCCTGGGCGATTTTAAAGTCCAGACCGCCCTCTTTCTGGTCTACAAACTCTCTGGCCTGGGCAGCCTCCAGTGCCTTGTATAATTTCTCATCCGGCACATCCTTTTCCCCTTCCTGTAAGGAGAATAACAGATTGTCACGAATGGAACCTTTAAATAAAACGGCTTTCTGCAGTACGATACCCACCTTATCCCGCAGCTGTGCCAAAGGATAGTCCTTCACATCAATACCGTTAATCAGTACCCGTCCTGCTGTTGCATCGTAGAACCGTGGAATCATGTTGACCAGAGAGGATTTACCGGAACCGGTGCCGCCGATAATACCCACCGTCTGCCCTTTTTTCACAGTGAAATCAATGTCAGTTAAGGATTCCTCTGCGGCATTGCGGTAAGTCAGTCCTACATGCTCAAAGCGGACAGCCACATCCTTGTCCTCTTGATATTCGGGAGAAAGCTTCTCCACTGCCTCCTGGCTGCTGGTAATCTCGAACACATCCGCCACACGGTTGGCACAGGCAAGTGCCTTGGTAATGGTGACAATCAGGTTTGCCAGCTTAATCAGCTCCACCAGAATCTGGGACATGTAGTTCACCAGTGCCACTACCTGACCCTGGGTAATGAGGCCATTGTCAACCCGCACAGCTCCGGTGTAAATCAGGGCGATGGTTGCCGCATTTACAATAAGGTAAGTGACCGGATTGGTCAATGCAGATAACTTTCCTACATAGAGCTGCATTCTGGTCAGTTCGTCCACATTTTCCTCAAAGTGAGCTTTTTCCTGCTCTTCTTTGCCGAAGGCACGGATGACGCGGGCACCGGTGAGGTTCTCACGGGTGATGCCCAGCACCTTGTCCAGCTGGTTCTGTACTTTTTTGTACATGGGCATAGTGATGTACATAATGCCAAAGACCACGATGGACAGAACGGGAATCACCACAACAAAAAGCAGGGCTGCTTTTACATCGATGGTAAACGCCATAACCATGGCACCAAACACGATAAAGGGAGAACGCAGAAACAGGCGCAGGGTCATGTTGACACCGGACTGTACCTGGTTCATATCGCTGGTCATGCGGGTAATCATGGTAGAGGTACCCAGTGTATCCATCTCGGAAAAGGAAAGGCTCTGCATGTGTTTAAACAGGGCAGATTTCACCGCGGCAGCAAAGCCGGTTGCCGCTTTTGCGGAAAAATACTGGGCAGTCAGGGAACAGGTCAGTCCGATGACGCCAAGCAGCACCAGCACCCCACCCATTTTCCAGATATAGGGAATGTCCCGGTTACCGATACCCTGGTCAATGATTGCTGCCATGACAAGAGGCACAAAGAGTTCAAAGGAAGCTTCCAGCATCTTAAACAGAGGAGCAAGGACAGCTTCTTTTTTGTAAGCGGTCATGTACCGCATAAGTTTTTTCACGCGATTTCCTCCATTTTCTTTTTACACCGTATCACTTTCTTACGCAGCAAAACAACAGGTGTTTTACTGCTGCGTGAACAGTGTTTTACGCTAGTATTCAGCTTACCATAAAAGGGAGTTGCTTTGCAACTCCCTAAGCTGTGGATCGCACAGTAAAAGAGCCGCGGAATTTTCCACAGCTCTTCTTTTTACCTCTACATATATTTTACACAAAATAAAAATTATTTGACCAGCCTGCCGTCGTGGATGATATGACGAATCTGTAAGTTTTTGTCCAGAATAACCAGGTTTGCTTTCTTTCCCTTCTCGATAGAGCCGTAATCTCTGGTCATGCCAATGGAATTTACAGGATTCCAGGCAGCTGCCTTAATGGCACTTTCCAGGGGAACACCAAAGCTTACCACATTGCGCATGCAATCCATCAGGTTGGTAGCACTGCCGGCAATGGTTCCATCCTCCAACGTTACTTTATGTCCAACTAACCTGGTGGGCAGCCCACCCAGTGAATAATCACCATCAGGCATGCCTGTTGCCATCATGCTGTCGCTGATGAGAACTACTCTGTCATCTCCGAACAGCTGGAAGGTTGCACGGATTACAGATGGATGGATGTGGATACCGTCACAGATCAATTCTACCTTTGCCTGAGGCGCATCGAAAGCTGCACCGATGACACCGGGGGCACGATGAACGAAGGGAGGCATTGCATTGTACAAATGGGTCACATGATCAGCACCTGCCTGAAAAGCCTTGCTGGCTGTATCGTAATCAGAAGCGGTATGACCCAGGGAAAAATGATATTCACTGCTGCATTTGCGTATACAATCCAGAGCACCCTCCTCCTCGGGAGCAATGGTTACCAGACGAACCAGACCCTCTGCATCTTCCTGTAAATGTTTCAGCAATTCAGGATTTGCCTTCTGTACGAAAGCAGGGTTTTGTGCGCCCTTTTTTGACATGGCAATAAAGGGTCCTTCCAGGTTGATTCCGATCAGTTCAGCACCGTCTTCCGGATTGGCATTATGATAGGCTGCTCCGTTTCTGCAAATCGCAGACAGGGTATCTGCCCCTAAGGTCATGGTCGCCGGGCAGATGGTGGTAACACCGTTCTGCAACTCGTACTGCGCCATGGTATGCACGCCCTCAAAGTCTGCGTCACAGAAATCATGGTTAACACAGCCGTGGAAATGAACATCCGTCAGACCTGGAATCACATAGCAGTCAGATGCATCTAAAATATCATCAGACTCTGTTACGGCTCCAGGCATCGCAGGGTCAATGGACTCGATGCGATCATCCTTGGTCAGAATTGTTTGATTGGAAAATTTAAAATCGGCACCATATACCGATCCGCTTATGATTTTCATGGCACTATCTCCTTATTCTTTATGCCGACACCGGACTTTTTCTACTTATTAGTATATCATGCATACATAGAAAGAACTTTCTGTCTCAACGGGAACCTTCATAAAATCCTAAAAATTTTTTCAAAAAATGTTCGCAGATGTTCACTGTTTTTTCATATGTGGCTCCTATAATGGGCATGTTGTAAAGGAAGCAGTAAAAAGCTTCAGAAATGGAGGTGTATTGTATGACATCAGCGTTTACCCATGTACATGTAAATAATGAAATAGAGCTTTGTGAAGTCCACAACCGGGAGATAAAGGAGAAAATCCGTCTTGCCTTTGCTGAGGCAGGCATCCCGTATTTTATGAAAGTAAAAAAGGAAAACTATGTAATCTGCATCAACGATCGCTACAAACGTCTGGCCGAGGAACTGATTCTTGCCAAGCTGGAAAATGCCAGGGAAATCGTTACTTTTTATGAACCGGCATTACGACCGCCCCGCCCCAACCGTTTCAAAAACAAACTGATGACCTTCAGTCTCTTGTATTAAGAAGCTGTAGGAAAATCCCACAGCTCCTTCCTTTGTCGTATTATTTTCTGCGCTCATATTTCACAAAGGTATAAGCAAGATCAAAGTAGGTCTGTTCATCGCTCTCTCCGGTCTGTACCCATTCCTCGTCTGTCTCCAGATTGGGAAAGTGGGCATCAGCCTCATAGGTGTGATCGATCATGGTGAGATGTGCTGTGTCACAATAAGGCAGGAGCTGTTGATAAATGCTCTCGCCTCCCACCACATAGACATCCCGGCTGTCGTACGCCTTCAATTCCTCCATCAGCTCCTCAATGGAATGTACGACATCCGCTCCCTTCACTTCAAAATCCGGATCTCTGGACAGAATGATATTCGTTCTTCCGGCCAGGGGCATTCCCTGGGGGAAAGTCTCCAGTGTCCGGTGTCCCAGGATGATCACCTTACCGGTGGTTTCCTGACGAAAGAGTTTCTGGTCTGCAGGGATCTGCACCAACAGTTGTCTTTTATTTCCAATTCCCCACTTACTGTCAACCGCTGCTATTACATTCATGCAATTTCTCCTAAATTATTTATCGTATTTATCGCACAGGGAAATCACCTGATCTGCAAACTTTGCCAGATCCTTATTGGCCATTCCCTCATTCTTGTAAATAACGCTAAGCAGCCTCTGTCCTGCAGCCACCAGGCGGGCAAACACATCGGATACCGTCTTCTTGCTCTTCCTGGCAACAGGAATGGGAGATGCCTCAAACAGGAATTTACCGCTGGCTAAATCGAACTCCGTGCCGCTATAGGGTGCATAGGCCTGGATACCGTGCTCCACTTTCAAACATTCTGCAAAGGAAATGGTAACGGAATCTTCGCCGTGTACTACAAATACCTTTCTGGGTTTTTCCTCAAAAGCGGTAACCCAGCTGATCAGACCGTTTTTATCTGCATGACCGCTAAGCCCCGCCAGCTGCCTGATCTGTGCCCGGATTTCAATAGGCTCGCCAAACAGTCGGACTTCTCTGGTCTCTCCTTCCACCAGGATTCTTCCCAGCGTACCGTTTGCCTGATATCCCACAAAAAGAATGGTACATTCCGGTCTCCAGAGATTGTGTTTCAAATGATGGCGGATACGTCCTGCCTCACACATACCGGAAGCAGATATAATAACCTTAGGCGTATTTTCAAAGTTGATGGCTTTGGATTCGTCACTGGTGATTGCCAGCCGCAGTCCCGGAAACTTAATGGGGTTGATGCCCTGCTCAATTAACGCCTTCGCATCCTCGTCAAAGCACTCACTCATATTGCGCTGGAAGATTCCCGTTGCCTCCACCGCCAGGGGGGAGTCCACATAGACTGGGAAGTTGTCGTGTCCCTTGATGCGGTTCTCCGCCTTGATCTGCCGCAGGAAGTAGAGAATTTCCTGGGTACGTCCCACTGCAAAGGAAGGGATAACCACGTTGCCTCCCCGGTCAAAGGTTGCCTGCAAAATCTCCGTCAGCTCCGATGCATAGTCCAGTCGTTGTGCCGGATGCAGCCGGTCACCGTAGGTAGACTCCATCACCACATAGTCTGCGGCTGCCGTGGTTGCCGGGTCTTTGATTAAGGGCTGGTGCAGATTCCCGATGTCTCCGGAAAAGACTATCTTCCGGGTCACCTCCGTACTGTCTTTATCCTTCTCCGTCAGCCATACCTCAATGCTGGCGGAACCCAGGAGATGTCCGATGTCGGTAAAGCGGATTTTTACCTCATCGCACACCTCAATCTCTGCCCCATACCTGCAGGGTACTAACTGACGGATGGCACCGTCCGCATCCTCCATGGTATAAATAGGCTCGGTGTAAGCCACCTCGGAACTTCTCTTGGCTTTGCGGGCTTTCCACTCTGCCTCCTGCTGCTGGATATGGGCACAGTCACGAAGCATGATGCTGCACAAATCCGCCGTTGCCTCGGTGGTGAAAATCCGTCCCCGGAACCCTCTGGCATATAACAGTGGCAGCATACCGGAATGATCCACATGGGCGTGGGTGAGAAACACATAATCAATCTGCGACTCCGGCACCGGAAGTTCCGCGTTCTGATACACATCTGCCCCCTGCTCCATGCCGTAGTCCACCAGCATATGCTTTCCTGCTGCCTCCAGGTAGTGACAGCTGCCCGTTACCTCGTGAGCTGCCCCGATAAACATCAATTTCATGGTGTAGTCCCCCTTTTCTTTTCCTTTTATTTTATATAATGCGGCGGATCGTTTTCACGACATCCTTTTTCCCCGCATGAATTTCTTTTTCGAACGTTACATCCCCGCAAAGCATTTTATTGTCCGGGAAGAAATTCCCCATGAAAACGCGGGAATTTTCCGGTTTACAACAGAAATCTCCAGAGTATATACAATAACAGCAGATGCACCGGGTAAAAGAGATAAAAGAAATACTTCATCCCCCGTCCCCGCTCTCCGTTATAAAACAAAAGCAGGAAAAAACCCACCAGACTCCATGGCTCCCAGATAAAGGTCAGTGCCCCTGCCGCCACCGCAGCGATCCGGCGGTTTCGCAGCCAGTAAAAGACAGCAATCAATACCAGACCAATCACCATGTAATCAAATTTGCACAGCCAGGAAAGAAGTGAAAGCCCTGCCAGTACCGGCACATGCCAGGAAAGAGGCAATCGCACAAAAAGTTCCAGCATCACCACTCCCAGGGCAAGAATAAAAAATACATTCTGGTACTGCCAGTGGATTTCTCCGTAAATTGCAAGGTCAAAGGGCAGTTCTGAAAGAAAGGCAGACAAAACCAGTTTCAGCAGATATTTCCGCCAGTCTCTTGTGTGCAGGAATCCCTCCACAATAAAATAGGCAAAAACGGGAAAGGATAACCTTCCAATGCTGCGGAGAACCTGATAAGGCAGATTCAACGCCGTAGGATTTTCCGGGGTGATCCATCCAAACCTTGCTCCCCGCATCAGAATCGTCAGGGCAAAATGGTCACAAACCATTGCCAGCATAGCAATCCATTTCAATGTGGTGGCATCCAGTTTCCTCACTGGGTCAAGCAGCTGTTCCACCCTGTATTCCAATACTGTTTGCGTCCCATTTCCCATAATTATTCTACCCTTTTGTGTTATTTCAATTCGTTGGCCAGGGTATAGAACTGATAGTACACCCCTTTTCTGGCAAGCAGTTCTTCGTGGTTTCCCTCCTCCACAATCCCTTCTTCCGTCAGCACCAGAATACGATCGGAATTGCGGATACTGGACAGCCGGTGGGCAATCGTCAATGTGGTACGCCCCTCCGAAAGCTGGGAAAGGGATCTTGCCACCGCATATTCACTTTCATTATCCAACGCCGAGGTTGCCTCATCCAGAATAATAATCGGCGGGTTTTTCAGGAATACCCGGGCGATGCTGATCCGTTGCTTCTGCCCGCCGGAGAGTTTCACGCCCCGCTCTCCCACATAGGTCTCATAGCCGTCCTTTAACTCCATGATAAACTCATGGGCTCCGGCCTTTTTCGCCGCTTC
>CAKRNW010000080.1 GCA_934371505.1 uncultured Lachnospiraceae bacterium | reverse complement strand
AGTTGGGTAAAGGAGCATACTAATGGATATTAAACAAATTGTTTTAGATTTATGTGCCTTAAGTGATGAACAGGAATCGGCAGGAGTGAATTGCATTAGAATACAGAGCAAATATGGAGTACAATACATGATAAAACAAAGGTGGAAATACGAGAAGAAAGAATATCAGTAGAAAAGGCAGCAAGAGTTTACTACACACATCAAGGTGTATCGCAGCGAAGTGAAAAACTTCAATGCGATACACCTTTTTTGATGGGAAAAATCAGAGAGTAGTCTGGCCCTTTTCTGTTTTTCTGTCGCTAATCTGCTGAACTTGCGAACTACGGTTAAGATATTGATTCAGATTATCTAATTTTCTGTTGAGAGCATTAATTTCTTTCTCAGCAGATTTATAGGTTTTCTGCAAGGTTTCTTTTAGGAAATGGAATACGCTTTTTAGGCTGTATCAATGCCTTTGCTTCGATCCGTTCCTTAATTCGTTCTTTGGTGTATTCCGCACCTAAAGAGCTAGCTCTGCCACGGATAAAATGCTCACGGTCAAGTGGTTGGAAAGAGATATATTTTAAAGATTGGTATCTATGCAGAACATAGTGAAAATATTTCCATCGTGGGAAACGGAATTGTCAACGGAGCCTGCTGGCATCTGCCGGACAGCAATGCACATCGTTTCTTTATTTATATCAAATGGTGCAAGAATGTTCTCTTAAAAGGATTTACTGCAGTAGACGGACCATCATGGCATGTGGTTCCGGCAGCCTGTGATCATGTTGTCATTGTTCATACCTTTTTCCGATGCATCGGAGATAATGACTGTTTCCTTTCCAGATTTCTGGAAGAGGATGCACTCAGCCAGGAGAAAGGTGTCCATGAAATCAGGAAAATCTATCCGGGCGGACATGACTGGAATGTGTGGAGACCGTGCTTTACGGATTTTGCGCAGATGATTTTCCGGTAGGATTGTATAAAGTAAGAAAATATAGTCGGGCAGGAGCTACCCGGCTATTGTATTTTACGCGAGCAAGGAGCCAAAGTCCGTGCTTGCACGAGACCTTGGCGAGTGCCGCGATAACGAGCGATAGCGAGTTTACGACGAGCAAGGAGCCAAAGTCCGTGCCTGCACGAAATCACTGCCCCTGCGTGCCTCTCGCTTCCCGATAAGCAGAAGGGGACATCCCCAGTTTCTTCTTAAAACTGTTGCTGAAATAATATTGATTCGTATAACCACACTTTGTGCTGATCTCTTTTAACGAAAGACTGGTGGATTCCAGATAATGACAGGCACTTTCGATGCGAAGCGCAGTGATGGTATCACTGATGCTTTGCCCGGATACCTTTTTGAACAGAGAACTCAGGTATGCAGGGCTGATGTTGGCATGTCGTGCGATATCATTCAGGCACAGGGTGTTGGTTTCAAAGTTTTCCCGGATATATCCAAGAGCCATGGTATATATCTGATTGTGATAGTTCTGTAAGGACGAATCCATCTTTTCGCATACGGAGGCACATAACTGCGTCAGCCATTTTACAAATTGTTCGTAGGTGCGGAAGGAATCAAACCGGGTATAGACCTGGATGATTTCCCTCTCCAAATCTCCGGTATCCAGGTTCATCTCGTATAAGAATTTCAGAATTCGTCCCAAAAGGGAGTAGATTTGGATGAAAACCAGATTTTTGTCCTGAACCTGTCCTAACAGATTCTGAAAATAGCAGGTAAGCCATTCTTCGATAGCAGTCATGTCTTTGGAACAGATAAGACGTATCAGTTCTTCGTCGGTATTTTCGGAAAAGGACAAAAGATTGAATTCTTTACCAAGTGCTTCTCTCGCATCGAAAATATTTTGGTGTGGGAAGAAAAATCGGTATTTCAGCGAGTGGGAAGCACTGGCAAAGGACACCGGGAGCTTCCAGATGCTGTCAGCAAGACTTCCGATTCCGATGTTCAGAGAAAGTACATTGTTTTTGCAGGACTCGACAATAGTGGAGGCTACTTTGTGTATGGATTGAAGAAAATGCTGGGGATGTTTTGTGTTCTGGCCGATGATGCAGACGATCCCGCTGAATTCTTTTAAATAAAAAACATGGTCAAAAATCTTCATTTCTTCTTTTACCAGATCCAGGATATTCAGAAGCTGGATCTGGTATTGGGTAAAGTCCAGTTCGGACTTGGCAGGATCGGGTTCTGTTTCCAGGATCAATACGTGAAAAAAGTCATAGTCTGATCTCAGATCCAGATATTTCAGATACTGGCTCAGATGAGTGGCCGGATCCACACCGGGATAATGGAGCAGATCATGAAAGAATTTTTCTGTCATAACAGGCCGGCTTGCTTTTACCAACTCCGTATTTTTTTGTGTACGGTCGATATCCGTAAAAGCATTTTTGATTTTTTCCGTAAGATAATGATAATCCAAGGGTTTCTCGATATAGTCATATACACCAAGGCGGATCGCCCGTTTGGCATATTCGAACTTGTCATAGGCACTTACAAGAATAACTTTTATGAAAGGCTGGATCTCCAGAGCTTTCTGACTCATGGAGATCCCATCCAGATCCGGCATCTCAATATCCGAGATGATCAGATCTACATGGGTGTCTTTCAGGATGTCCAGAGCGGAAAGACTGTTATATTCTACGGCGATCACAGTGGCATCCAGAGCACTCCAATCAATATTTTTTTCGATGCCTTCTGCGGTGAGGCAGTTGTCATCTACAATCATTACATTCTTCATCATATTTCTCCATCTGATCAAATTCAATGGTAATGGAAGTGCCTTCATACAGACAACTTTCTACAGATATCCTACCATTTCCAAAATAAGGATTGGAGATTCTTTTGTTTACATTTCCAATGCCAAAGTGTTTTTCATAATTAACAATTTTTTCATCCAATGTTTTCTGCAATTCTAAAAGCTGTTCTTTTGCCATTCCGATTCCGTTATCTGTGATCACAATAATAACCGTATCGTCTCCGTAGGAAAGATCAATGGAGATATGAACCTCCGGCGTTTTCTGAGAGAGACCATGCAAAATACTGTTTTCCAGAAATGGCTGCAGTGTGAATTTGCAGATCAGGAAGTTATCAATGCCGTCTTCCATATTGATCTCCCAGGTAAGATTATCATTATGGCATAATTTTTCCATTTCCAGATAAAGCTGTGCGATGGTCAGTTCGTCCCGGATGGAGATCAGGTCTTTCGACTTTCTGAGTGTCATGCGGTAAAAACGTGTAAGATTCGTCAGCATCTGATTGGCAATATCCAGCTTTCCAAGGGACTGACAGGTCTGGATGGATCCCAGAATATTATAAAGAAAATGTGGATTGATCTGGGATTGGAGAAGCTGGTATTTTAACCGTTCTTCCGTCAGTGACAGTTCCAGAATAGACTGCAGATTCTCATTCAGGGAATGCTGCATTTTTTCAAAGGTTATCCCCAGTTTATCAATCTCATCGAAGGTTTCAGGTGCACGATCCTGTGGTACCAGTGCCTTCATGTTGGTGTCGGATGCATCTAATTGTAGTGTTTCCATAGCCCTGGATAGTGTCTTGATTCGTCTGGTAAGATTCTTCGAGATCAGAACCACAACCAGGATCGTCAGCGGAAGAGAGAGCAGGATTGTCAGGAGGATACTTTTGATCAGTATACGCGTATTTTGCATGATATAAGAATCTGGTATCTCTGTCACCTGTAGCCAGCCGTTTCGTAAAGTAGTAGTGTGATAATTAGTGTGAGATCTCTTTTTTAGAGAATCTCCCTTGTGGTATAAGAAATCCAGTTTTTCTTCGTCAAGAGAGGCGGAAAGCAAAGAAGGATTGTTGCTGGCAACGATTTTTCCGTTGTCTGTAAGGATATAGCTGGTGATCTGATTATCCTGGAAAATTTCCTGTAGAATGGAGGAAAATTCAGATGCGTCCAGATGAATTATATAAGCATACTTTATGCTGTCTGTACCCGGATGTTTTAAAACTCTGCAACAGGAAACCGAATTCGTCATATGGTAGCTGTTATTCACAAAAAACGGAACAGACAGCAGATCCTGATAAAACCAGACAGAGGATGTTCCCGGATTTTCCAGAGCTTCTTTTGAAATCTGAAAGTCAGAAAGCTTAGACACAGGAAAAAAGTATAAGCTTTCGCTGGATGCCATATGCTCGTCCGGAAGAAATATATTGATATAGGCCAGATCAAAGGATGTCTTAAACATGGACAGATTGCTCCGAATCTCGGAAAGCATAGCCAGAGTGTCCATGGGTGCATCTGCCTGCATCAGGTTGTACATATTATATTGAAGCGTATCGGCTATATTTTCCACTTGCTGCAAGCGGTTATCAAACTGTGTATGCAGCTGTGCATCAGCGGAAATAGATGCATTCAGAATCTTATCTTCAGCAATGTTATAAGAAACAGCATAGGAAATTTCACCTATGATGAAAATAGGAATCAATGTACACAGCAAAAACGCACATAAAAGCCTGTTTTGAAAATGGGAAAAGTATAATCGCGGACCTCTGGAACATTTTTTTGAATGTTTCATAAAATCTCCTTGTATTGTATCCAGGCAAAATCTATCAAAAACGCTTTCGTCAATGAAATCTTGCATGTGATCGTTTGGAGTTCGGCATGCTCATGCCAGAATACTATTATAGATGATCAATTTCTATTCTTATTATAAAAGATTAAAAAAATGCTTTCAACAAGGATAAAAATAATATAAACGAATCGAAAAATATTGTATTTTGAGAAAACAGACTTTTTGATATCCTTAACTCATCAAAGAAATGGGCGCGAGGCCACAAACAAACAGGAGGTAATGAAATGAAAAAGAAATTAGTGAGCGTGTTACTGGTAGGCGTTATGGCAGTGGGAATGCTGGCAGGATGCGGCAGCTCCAAAGGAAGTGAAGGGGAAGAAAGTACAGGAAAATCCGAAGATTATGATCTGACTTTGTACAGCATCAATACAACAGATCCTGACTTTGATGAATGGCTGAAAAATGTAGAGGATGCCACAGGACTGAACATCAATGTAATCGCAGCTCCGACAGATTCCGATACCCGTCAGCAGAAAGTTACGACAATCTTATCTACAGGAGATGCTGCTGTTGATATTATCGAAATCAATGATGAGATGAGTGCGGCATTCAAAAACACAGGCTGGCTGGAAGGTCTGAACGACACAGTTATGACAGAAGATGTCCGTAGTCAGTTTGCACAGGGTTATCTGGAGGATATGATCACAGATAAAGACGGTAACATTGTCGGTGTTCCGGGATATTCCGGATACCTGGCTTTCTGGGTAAATCAGGAAATCATGGATGAAGTCGGAATTACAGAGATCGATACAAAAGAAGACTTCATGAAATATATGGAAGCAGCTTCTGGTGACGGAAGATATGGATACGGCGGGTCCTGGGAAAAAACCTATGTATTCAATGAGATCGCACAGTTTGTAAATATGTTCGGTGGAGATTATTTTGACTGGACAAAGGCTGAAAACAAAGAAGCCATTCAGTTCCTGAAAGATATGGTGGATAATAACCAGACACCGATCGATCAGATTGCAGACAAATATGAGCAGATGAACCCGAAGGCCAATGATGGAAAATATGGAAGCTTTTTCATGTGGGGACTTGGAACTGATTACGAGAAAGCCGGTATGCTGGGAGAGGACAAGATCCATATGGCTATGGTTCCTGACTTCAGCGGTAAAGGAGAGAGAGCAATCTTTACAGATTCCTGGAGTTATGTTCTGAATTCCGCTTCCAAGAACAAAGAAGCAGCCATCAAATTCCTTAAGTACATGGCAGACGAAGGCGGAATGGAAGCATCCTACAAAGCATTTGACAGATATCCTGCAAGAGCAGATGTAGCAGAAAAAGTTGTTCCGGATACAGATCCTGCAAAAGAAATGTATTCCCGCTATGCTTCTGAGTGCAACGTTTCCGGACGTCCGATGCTTCCTCAGACAATGGAATTTATCACAGATATGGGAACTATTTTCCAGTCCTGTATGAAAGATGAGATCTCTGTAGATGAGTTCTGTGAGAAAGCTCAGGGTCTGGTTGAAAAATACAGCAAGTAATATAGCTGAACAATGATAGAAATAACTGATGAATAACAAAACAGTTGGCAACAGGCAATGAATGCGGATTGAAAACATCTGCTTGGTAAAAGGGAACGCACCGTAGCAAACACAATTTACGGTGCGTTTTCCTAAGATGACAGGAGGAGAAAAGAGTGACAATCAGTAAAAAATCGATGAAATGGATTCCATGGATCTTAATTCTTCCGGTTGTGATTATCCGTGGTTTTACTACTTTATATCCGATTATAGTAACTTTGAAAAATAGTTTATTTGACATAAAGGTTTTATCAGGAGTCAACGAATTTGTCGGACTGGCAAACTACGTTAATGTATTTAAAGATCCCAAAGTGCAGACATCCATATCCTTTACCGTGATATTTGTGGTTGTTTCCATGGTATTCCATGTGATTTTAGGTGTGATCCTGGCTTTGATCCTGAATATGAAATTTAAGGGCAGAAGATTCTTAAGAACCATCGTACTGATCCCGTGGGCTATGCCGGCTGTTGTTATCGGTATGGCAGCAAAATGGGGATTCAACAACGATTACGGTCTGGTGAACGATTTTATAAGACGGTTTGTATCAGATTTTCAGTATAACTGGCTGATCAACACCGGTTCCGCCAGAGCAGCGGTTATCGCCATGGACCTGTGGAAAGACCTTCCGTTCTTTGCAATCCTGGTATTGTCCGGACTTCAGTTTATTTCCGGCGATATCTACGAAGCTGCAAAGGTGGATGGGGCAAACGGAGTGCAGAGCTTCTTCCGTATCACATTACCGTTGATCCTGAAAAATATTATCACTTTATGTATTCCGTTTACACTTTGGAGACTGACAACTTTCGACTTGG
The DNA here is from genome assembly GCA_934371505.1 of uncultured Lachnospiraceae bacterium. Classification (GTDB taxonomy): domain Bacteria; phylum Bacillota; class Clostridia; order Lachnospirales; family Lachnospiraceae; genus UMGS2037. Next base: position 3,524 of record CAKRNW010000080.1, on the reverse strand, counting down.
TATATGCTATGACTTCCGGTGGTCCTGGTGAGGATACATCCCTGATCGCATACAGAATTACCACAGAAGCATTTACCAATCTAAATGTGGGTTATGCATCTACACTGGCAGTTATGTTGTTCCTTGTAATGGCGGCCTTTAGCTTTATCAACATCAAATTCATGAATAAACTGGCAGATTAGGAGGTATTGACATGCAGGATACTAATAAATATAAAGTATATAAAGCCCTTACTGCAGTAGGCAGATGGCTGTTATTTGCAATCGTTTCCTTTTTGATCTTATTTCCGGTTCTGTGGATTTTCGTATCATCGATCACACCGCCAGGTGAATTGTTCAAGATGCCAATCGACTATATTCCGGATCACCCGACACTGGAAAGCTACAAATTCCTGATAGAGAACGTAGGACTTTTGGAAAAAATCGGAAACACAGTTCTGATCGTAGGTGTCACAATTGTGGTAAGTACTGTACTTTGTGCCATGGCGGCATATGGATTTTCAAGATTCAGAACAAAGGGGATCAGCATTGCCTTCGCGTTCATTATTGCAACAATGTTGATTCCGGAAGTTGTAACAGCAAGACCGTTGTATGAATTCATGAGAGCAGTAGGACTGTATGACACTTATCCGGGTCTGATCATTCTTTATATCAGTGCAGTCGTTCCATTTACTGTATTGGTCTTAAAGAACTTTGCATCAGAGATTCCGGTTTCCCTGGAAGAAGCAGCAGCCATCGACGGAGCGAATTTTGTCCAGAGATTATTCAAAGTGGTCTTACCGCTGATGAAACCTGCAATCGCTACAGTTTGTATCATTAACTTTATCACCTGTTTGAATAACTTCTTTACTCCATTGTATTACTCCAATGATATCCAGGTGCTGTCTGTTGCAATTGTACAGCTGCCACTGAGAGATAACATGTATGGTGTTCCGTGGGATCTGGTAAGTGCCATGGGTTGGATCATCCTGTTACCGATTATTATTTTCGTAGCAGTCTTTGAAAAACAGATTATGGATGGTATAATGGCAGGAGGAGTAAAAGCTTAATTGGTAATTGTTCATAGGAGCATTAACCTGTGAAACGAGTTCTTGTGAATGAAGTGAACAGTAATACAAAACCTGATATAATTTGCAAACCAGAAGGAGGATGCAACAATGTATAACGAATTTGGTGGAACTTTAAGTAATCTAGCATTAGCAAAACATAGAAAAAGCCGTGCGATCAATGCAGAAAATCCAAGAGGAGAAAAAGGAAAGGGAGGTATAGCAGCCAGTGATCTTGGACCATCCAGAAAGGGAAGCCCGTGTCTTAGAGACATCGCAAGTGGTCAGACAGTGACACTGGCAGAGATCGAGGGACCTGGCGCGATCAATCATATCTGGATCACAGTGGATGCGAAAACCACAGACGCAGATTGCTTTGTACTGAGAGATCTGGTTCTTCGTATGTACTGGGATGATGAAGAGGAACCGTCTGTAGAAAGCCCGCTGGGAGACTTTTTCTGCTGTGGGTTTGGTAGAGAATGCAATATAAATTCTATGCCGATCGCAGTAGTGCCAAGCAGAGGATTGAACTGTTATTTCCAGATGCCTTTCAGAAAAAAAGCAAGAATCACTCTGGAAAACCAACATGTCAATTCAATTCCAGCATTCTTCTACCAGGTGGATTATTGCCTGTATGATGAGGGACTGCCGGAGGATGTCGCTTACTTCCATGCACAGTGGAGGAGAGAAAAGATCACTCAGTTGCAGAAAGATTATGTAATCCTTGATAATGTCAAAGGAAAAGGTCACTATGTAGGTACTTATATGGCACTGACAACACTGGAGCGTTACTGGTGGGGTGAAGGTGAGGTTAAGTTCTATATCGACGGAGATGAAGAATATCCTACCATCTGCGGAACAGGAACAGAAGATTATTTCGGTGGTTCCTGGAGCTTTGCTAAGCAGGTAGACGGTAAGACCGTGGAACAGAATTATTGTACACCTTATCTGGGATATCCATATTATTCTTCTCACGATGAGTTGATTCATAATTTCTATCACAATGACGATGTTATGCCGATGAGAGGTTTTTACCGCTGGCATATCCAGGATCCGATCTGTTTTGACGAGGATCTGAAAGTGACGATCCAGCAGATCGGTGTGGGCTACAGAGGATTATTTGAGAGACAGGATGATGTGGCAAGTGTGGCATACTGGTATCAGGCAGAACCACATAACAGCTTCCCGGAACTTCCTGGAAAAGAAGACCGCTGGCCTAGATAGGAGCAGAACTTGAAGAAGTATGTATTGGGTGCTTTTATTGGATTTTTGTTGCTGATGTCTGGATGCGGGGATCAACAGGATGGAGTCCATACAGAGGATACGGATTCGCAGAAAGAAAAATTAACCATCATGCACGTAGATGCAGAATCTCCCAAATTCAGGAAATTTATCGAAAATGCAGAAAAAGAACTGAATCTTGAGATAGAGACGATAGCCTGCCCTGCAGATGCAGATGTGCGGCAGGCTAAAATCTCCACGATTCTGGAAGCCGGGGATTCTTCCGTCGATATCTTCTCTGTCAATGATGAGATGATCAGTGAATTTAAATACAAAGATTATCTGAAACCACTGAACGATACGGTGATGACGAAAGAACTGTTATCCAGTTATCCGGAAAGTTATATGCAGAATGTACCGATGAAAGATGGTAAAGTTTATTCTGTCCCCTACCTTATGGATATTATGGTATTCTGGGTAAACCGGGAAGTCACAGGAGACCGAGAGATCCGGACGCAGGAAGATTTTGCTGCTTTTTTGAAAGAAAACCTGGGCAACGATGTCTACGGATATGGAGGAGCATGGGATCAGTCCTATGTGTACAATGAACTTTCGGAATTTGTAAATCTCTTCGGAGGCGACTATTACGACTGGGAGAATAAAAACACGAGAGAAGCACTCAGCTTTCTTCACGATCTGACAGCAAACGGAGAAGTTCCGATTTCACAGACCACAGACCGGTATGAACAAATGGAACAGAAATTTTTGGATGGAAAATACGGCAGTATTTTTATGTATAGCGGAGCCATAAACACTTTTGAATGTGCCGGAGCTTACAGAATGGAAAAAATCCAGGTGGCACCATTACCGGGATTTCGAAAGAATGCTACCAACATCGCTACATGGCAGTATGTGTTAAACAAGGCATCTGAGCATGAGAAAGCGGCAATAAAATTCCTGAAATATGCCGCAAGCAGAGAAGGAAATATTGCCTATGCAGAATGCATGAAATGTCTTCCGGCCAGACTTGATGTGATTCGTGAAGAAAAACTGGATATCCCAGGATTTCAGGTCTTTCAGGATTATGTGAATCATGTTGAATTGAAGGAACGTCCGTTTTCTTCCGATCCAATGAAGGATATCTCTAAGACCGGCATATTATTTCAACAATATGTGATGGATCAAATATCTCAGGATGAATTTTGTGAGAAAATGGAAGAAATGCAAAAAAATCAGAGATAGCTAAAGAAACAGAGCA
>CAKRNW010000079.1 GCA_934371505.1 uncultured Lachnospiraceae bacterium | reverse complement strand
CCATGAAAGATTGATAATCACTTTTTAAGGTCATCATCAAAACTTAAGACAAATGTTAAAAAATGAAATAATGACGGAAAATTGAGCGTTGAACGGCTTTCTATTGTGCGATTTATTCAAATCATAGCAAGCGAAGAACCAAGATGACTTACAAAATGACGAAACCAACAAAGCATTGAGAAGTGTAGAAAGACAGATTGGTGATAAGGCATTCGGCTCATGAAAAGGTGTTCTAAAGATGAAAAAGAAAAAGAAGAAGGTTATGGAAAGGCGGAAAGTAAATGAAAAAGAAACAATCCAAAGTAGTGCCTCAAAAAAGCTTCTGGAAACGGTGTGTGGAGTACAGGGCATTGATCCTGATGTCTCTGCCGGGACTGGCGGCAGTATTCATCTTTTCCTACATACCCATGTACGGAATCGTGATCGCATTTCAAAATTATAATCCGGTGGATGGCATGTTTGCCATGAACAACTGGGTAGGATTGAAATACTTCAAACAGTTTCTTTCCAATCCTTACTTGTTCCGGTTGATCAGAAATACACTGCTGTTAGGAATTTATACGCTGCTGTGGAGCTTCCCGGCGCCGATCATCTTCGCTCTTTTGATGGATCAGCTGACAAGCGCCAAGTTCAAAAAAGCGGTACAGTCCATTTCCTATATGCCATATTTCATTTCCACGGTGGTAATTGTAGGACTGGTAAAGAGCTTTTGCAGTGTGGACGGCGTCATCAATGTGATCAGGGAAGCTTTTGGAGGACAAGCCATTTCCTTTATGACAGATCCTAAGTACTTTAGGACCATCTTCATCGCCAGCAATATCTGGCAGGGACTTGGATGGGGCACTATCGTGTATCTGGCAGCACTTTCCGCGGTAGATCCGCAGCTTCATGAGGCGGCAACGCTGGACGGAGCCAACAGATGGCAGAGGATCCGGTATGTATCCTGGCCAGCGATCATCCCTACCACCACCATTATGCTGATCCTGGAAAGCGGAAAGATCATTTCCTCTGATTTTACCAAGGTATTGCTTCTTTACAATGAGTCCACCTATGAGACAGCAGATATTATCGGTACCTATGTTTACAGAGAAGGTATCCTGGGCGGCAAGTTTGAATATACCACGGCAATCGGTCTTTTGACCTCATTATTATCCTTTGTAATGCTTTTGATAGCCAACTTCTTAAGTAAGAAGATCAGCGACAACAGTTTGTGGTAAGGAAAGTAAAGGAGGAGAAAAATGAGCAAGACGCAAGTAGTAAAGAAGAAAAGAATGAAAGTCAGTTTCAGTGACAGAATCTTTAATTTGATAAATATCTGTATCATGCTGGTGATCTCGGCGATCATGCTGGCACCGGTAATCCATGTGGTGTGTGTATCCTTTTCCGTGGGATCGGAAATCCAGAAGGGCGGCCTATTCTTATGGCCCCATGGATTTACTTTGGAAGGTTACAAGAAGGTGATGCAGGATGGCATGATCTTAAGGTCCTATTTAAACACCATTATTTATGCCATATCACATACGGCTCTGGTGATCATTTTGACGGCACTGACGGCTTACCCATTGACGATCAAGGAATTTCCGTTAAGGAAGGGTATCACCATTTTCATTACGATCACCATGTTCTTCAGCGGCGGCGCCATACCGACCTATTTGCTGATGAAGGAGATCCATCTGATCAACAATCCGTTGGTAATGATCATTCCCTTCGTGGTGACGGCTTACAATTTGATCCTGTTTAGAACCTTCTTTGAGGGCATTGATCCTTGTATGAGAGAATCGGCCAGAATCGACGGTGCAGGAGAGTTTCGTATCCTGATACAGATCATCATGCCGCTGTCTAAGGCGATCATTGCGGCAGTGTCCCTCTTTACCATAGTAGGAAAGTGGAATGACTGGTATTCCGCATTGATCTATTTAAACTCTGAGAAATACTATCCGGTGCAGATGATCCTCAGAAAGATCCTGTTTAATACCACCGTATTCAACAATATGGATCCTTCCGTGATGCAGATGTTTAGAAATAACACCATCACACCGGCCAATATCCAGATGGCAACCATCGTGATCATCATGCTACCGATCATGTGCATTTATCCCTTTATCCAGAAATACTTTGCTACCGGCGTTATGCTAGGAGGCGTGAAGGGGTAAGGAAAAGGGGACGTTCACCGTGCCGTTCGCAAAATGTGTACAATGGCAGAAACAAAAGTAGAAGCCAAAACAATATATACTATAATATGACCAGGAGGTATCTTATGAAGAGAAAGAACATCACAAAGGCTGCAGCCATGGGGCTGTGTGCAGCAATGCTGTTGGCAGGCTGTGGATCCGCAGGAGGTAACAACGCTTCCGGAAACGCAAGCACAGGAACAACCGAAAAGACACAGGAGGCTTCCAAGGAAGCAGGCAGTGAAGAAGCAAAGTCCGAAAACCAGGAAGCATTGAAATTCAAGGTGACTACCGTATACTTTGGAGACAAGTCCCCGGAAGACACAGAGATTCAGAAAAAGTGGATCGAGCTGTGTGAAGAAAAGATGGGAAGACCTTTGGACATTACTTTTGAGTATATCCACACCGGTGACTACACAGAGAAGCTTCAGGTGATCAATGCAGGCGGAGATCTTCCGGATATATTGACCTTGTTCTACTCCAACACCAATACCGCAAAATTAATGGCGGATGAGTACGGCTCCAAGGGACTTTACCTGGATCTGTCCAAGTACATGGATGAGATGCCCAATTACAAGGGATTTTTGGATAAGTATCCTAACAGCCAGAAGAATCTGTTCACACCGGAAGGCAGCATTTATGCAGGCTACAACTTAAATATCACGCCTACCGGTTCTGCTCATGGCGCAGAGTCTACCATGATGGCAGTAAAGAACAGCGTGTTAAAGGAACTGAACCTGAAGATTCCCACCACTTTGGATGAAGTATACGAGGTTGCCAAGGCTGTGAAGGATGCAGGCGTATCCAAGTACCCCATCGTACAGCTGGAAGAGTGGCAGAATCCCGAGGATGTAATATTCCGCGCATACCACACTGCCGCAAACCGTTACTATGATGGCACTAAGTTCCAGTATGGTCCTGTATCTGATGATTATAAACTGGCTCTGGAATATTTGAATAAGATTTATACAGAGGGCCTGATCTCTCCCGATTACTTTACCTACACAACCGATATGGGAAATGCTGACTTAGAGTCCGGCACTGCAGTGATCCTGCCTTCCGCATGGGAAGGATATCCCGGCAGCTGGGCAGTGGATCGTCCGGATGAAGAGTGGGTTGCAGTACCCAATCCTACCTCTGATGCTTATCCCGATCAGGCATGGCAGTTTGAGAGAGAGTTTGCCAGCGAGTATGAGTTCAATTCTAAGTATGGCATGGTAATCTCCGCACAGTCTCCTGTAGCAGAAGAGCTTGTAAAATTCATGGATGTGCAGTATGACCAGGATGTGATCGATCTTTTGAACTGGGGCATTAAAGGAGAAACCTATGAAGAAACCGACGGCGCAAAGCATCTGACAGTTGACAAGAGCCAGTTTGCAGAGCTTGGAATGCCCATATCCGTTTCCGTTCGTTCCGGTATCTTCCCTCAGACTCAGGATATGGATCTGTGGAGAATCGAAACCTCTGAAGCAGCTCCTATTTACTGGGATGGCGAGATCGTAAACGAGAAGCTGGTAGCTTTCTCCAGCCGCGTAATGGATGCTTCCAATACCTGCCCAAGAGACGGACAGCCTAACCCTTCCATTTCTGCAGATGAAGCAAGTGATTATGCAAACATCATGACTCCTGTTGAAACCTATGCAAAAGAGCAGAAAATCAAGTTCATCAAGGGCGAGCGTTCCTTTGACGACTGGGATAACTACATTACAGAGATCAACAAGATGGGTGATATCGAAGCTGCACTGGAAATTTACAACAGCAAATTGGACTAAGAAAAAAGTGCGAGGGGCGGCCGGCAACGGACGCCCCTTTTTCTCACAGTAGCTTTAGTGTGGATACATAATACAATGAGCGCAAGCGAGTCAACATGCTCGCATGATTGACGAGCGGCGAATGTCGATCATGTGCTGAACTTGCACATGATACAAGAAAGAATACCGGGAAAAAATCCGATCATGGAAAGAGAGGGGCAGATATGGAAAAAAGGGCAGAAGAAATTTTAAACAAGCTGTTTTACGGAAAAGAAAATGATCCGTGTGTAGCTTCTGACAAAGAAAAAAACGTATTTAACATAGATATGCAGGAGTATTTAAAAAGGCATGATATTGTATTTTTATCTCCACAGGAGGGAGGGTTTGAAGGACTGCCTCTTGGAAACGGGGACATGGCAGCCATGGTATGGGCAAAAAAAGAAAGAGTAAAGCTGCAGATCAACAAAGCAGATCTGTGGACCCAGCCCCGGAAAGAGGCACCCATGTTGCTTCGCAGTGCGGCGCAGATCGGACTGGACTTTGGATGCCCCATTTTTGACTCTGTTTTGCTGGAGGAATTTTGTATGAGATTATCTCCCGCAACAGGAATCCTGACCTTGCATGCTAAAACACCTTTTGGAGAGGCGAAGCTTAGCCTAAGGATGCTCCATGGAACCAATGCTATCTTGGGCAGCCTGCGCACGGAGGGCTGCAACAGTGTAAGAATAAGCCTGGAACGCTACGGCTCCAGGGCATTTCCCTTCTGGTATCATACGATCAGCACAGAGCCGGAGGCAGGACTCGGAAATGCTAATGTAACGGTAGAACCAGGCAAGATCTCTCTGACAGAGGGCTTCTTTGGGGAAAAGGATAAGGCAGTGAATGTGTCCGTCTTTCTAAAGGAGGAAAGCTCCCCAAAAGACATAGAGGCCATGGCGGAAAATGCAAAGAGCGGGGAAGCCAAAGAAACGGAAAATAAGGCGGCGGGAACCGAGAAAGTAACCGTAGCTGCAAGAAAGGTGCATCAACGAAGGGCAGAGCTTGAAGTGTATGCCTCCCATATTTTGGATGCTTCAGATCAGCAGTGTGCATCGGAAGCTTCCCCGGAAAAAGAGGTTGGGGAAGCTAAGGAAACTGCCGGAGTGACATTTGAATTTTTCATCTGCTGTGGAACCGGAGAGACCAAAGAAAGTGCTATAAAGGCCTGCGGAGCAGTGGAAAAAACCTGCCGTGAGAATTTAAAAGACCTTCTTTTTGGAACAGAAAAGTATTGGAAATCATTCTGGAATGATACCAGAATGGTGATGGAGCAGCAGGATGCAACCTGGGACTATGTGGAAAACCTGTATGTGATCCAGAAATATATGATGGCATGCGGTTGCGGTCCGGATTATCCCATGACCTTTAACGGAGGCACCTTCACCTGGAACGGGGATATCAGGCAGTGGGGAAATCCTCATCACTGGAACACTCATATGGTTTACAACGGCACACCGGATACTATGGACCGCCCGGAAATGATGGAAGGGTATCTTAAGGCTTACTGGAATATCTTTCCTAAGGCTGCGGAATTTTCTGCAAAAAGAGGTGCACCGGGAGGTATCCTGATCAGTGAGATGCATGATTTTGCCGGACGAATGCTGGCTTATCCCGGAGCATTGACACCTGCCTCCCACATTGCTCTTTTGTTCTGGGATCACTATCTGTATGAGACGGATGAAACCTTTTTGAAGGAAAGAGCTTATCCTTTTATGAAAGCGGCAGCAGAGTTTTATCTGCAATATGCCAAGGAAGAGGATGGAGTATTCCATATTTATCCGGCCGGAGTGTACGAGTGTGAGTTCGGTGAGGATTTTCAGGATACGGCACCGGATCTAAGCGCAGTGAGAGCCCTGTTCCCGGCCTGCATCAGGGCGGCGGAAATCCTTCACACAGATGCCGACAAATGCGCTCAGTGGAAGGACTTTTTGGACCGCCTGGCTCCTTATACTTTCAGGATCAATAAAAGAGGAGAAGAGGTTCTGGCAGTGGGGAAGGATAAAGAAGGAAAAGCAGCGGATTTTCAGGAACAGAATATAACCTTTATGCGAAACTGTGCTCATGTATATCCCTGGAAGGTGACAGGAATTGCAGATAAAGGTGACAGACTGTATGAGGCGGCCTGCCATGCACTGCCGGATTACAGACCTACCGCAGTGGCAATCTCTCCCACACCTGTAGTATATGCAAGATTGGGCTTTGGAGGAAAGGAAATTTGGAAATATGTGACGGATACGGTTCGCCAGCTTCAGCATTTCCCTCAGGGGCTGTATTATAATTTGGATCACTGGAGCCAGTATTCTAGGTATTTTGACAGAGAAAAGACCTTTATCAAGGGGCAGAGAGACTATATCTATGATGCCCAGTGCCGCTATGGGGATATCGAAGCAGGAGAGCAGAAAACCACCCTTCCCATGGAACCCTTTGTACAGTGCGGCTTTGAAACCCCTGCCATACTGATGATGAGCCTTCACGAAAGTGCTATGCAAAGCACGGATGGTCTGATCAGACTCTTCCCGGTGGAGGATCTGTTTGGAAATTGCGGTTTTATCTTGAAAGCCAGAGGAGGTTTTTTGGTTTCCGCTCTTTTACGGAACGGCAAAGCGGTTCCTGCTTTGCGGATCGTCAGTAAGAAGGGAAATAAGTGCCTGGTAGATTTGGAGAAGCTTGGAGGAGAAGCATGGTTATTTGAGGTAGAAGGTACCTTGCAGGAGAAAGAAGATAGAGAGAAAAAGAAAGACCGGATAAGAAAGGTGGGGGATTTCCAAAAAATAGCAGAGTTTTCCACAGTACCGGGAGGAGAGTATCTGATACTCGGAAAAAAGACAGAGCAGACGGAGGAGCTTTGTCATTTGGGAAACTTTGCATTGCCTAAGAGACCTAACCGGAATTACAAACGATACCATGAAGCCAGCATAGGCAGAGAGAATCAGTTTGGCAGAAAGATAGTTGATTAAAAGGAAGAGAACAGATGGAAAATAAAACGTATTATTTCAGCAGTAAGGGACATTTCGGTGGAGATGGAAGTAAGGAAAGTCCTTTTTGCAATCTTCATGAAGCGGAAAAATTAGATATTCATCCGGGAGACAGTCTTCTGTTGGAAAGAGGCTCTGTGTTTGAGAGACAGTGGCTGCACTTGCATGACCATGTGGGAACCAAGGAGCGACCCATTGTGGTAGGCTGCTACGGAGAAGGAGCCCTTCCGGTGATCCGTACAGAGGGCCTTGGGTTGTGGTATCAGGATTATGGAACAAAATTAGATTCGTCCTGCCATGTATGGAAGGGATATGTATCCTCCGCAGTGCTTCTTTATGACTGTGCCAACATCCGGGTAGAGAATCTGGAAATCACCAATGAACCAGAGATTTTCGGAGAGCGTTACGATCAGGGAGACAAGATGAACCGTACCGGTGTGGCAGTGGTGGCGCAAAACGGCGGTACACTGGAGAATATCACGCTCACCGGGCTTTACGTCCACGGAGTGAAGGGCAATGTGTATGATAAGCACATGAATAACGGAGGCATCTATTGTACCGCCTTAAAGCCAAAGAAGGAGGATGGAGAGATAGCCAGATATCACAGGCTGAGAATTGAAAAGTGCAGGGTGGAAAAATGCAGCAGGTGGGGTATAGCCGCAGGCTACAGCTATACGCACAGTCATTTTACCACAGCGAAGCTTCCGGAGACGATCGTGAAAACCTATGGACACACAGAGGTAGTGATAGAACACAATCTGGTAAAAAACATTGGCGGCGACGGAATCACAGTTATGTATTGCTTTCAGCCACTGGTACAATATAATGTATCTGAGAAGGCGGCAATGGAGATCAATGACAAAATATATACCGAGGCCGGTGCGCGGCAGGGAAAAACAGCAGCGGCTATCTGGCCATGGAAATGTAAGGATGCTTTGTTCCAGTATAATGAGGCTTACCATACCTGTGACAATCAGGACGGACAGGCCTGGGACGCAGATTCCGGGGACGGCACTGTCTATCAGTACAATTACAGCTATGGCAATGAGGGCGGGTGCGTGATGTTTTGTCTGGAGGAGAGTGTCAATAATGTTTTCCGGTATAACGTGAGTGTGTCAGAGAAAGGTGGCGTGATGAATCCAGCCAAGAATCCGGATGCCCATGTGTACGGAAATATTTTCGTGATGGCAGAAGGAGTACCTTTTATCCGTCATAATATGTCCGGCGGTCATATGCTTGTGGAGAACAATGTGATCATTAATACCGGAAAGGCCTGTGAAATGGACTGGCACCATCAGAGCGAATATTTTACTTATCGGCACAACCGGTATGTGGGCTATGAAAATGTGCCGAGGGAAGATGGAGAAGCGAAAGAAACAGAGCTGACAGAGCAGGAAAAGACGGCGCTGGAGGAATGCAAGGGTGCACAGAATATCAAAAAACTGCTTCAGGCTTTCGGACAATTACCCGGTATCGATAAAAGTGTGGAATGAAAATAAGGAATAGGAGAGGTAGGACAAAATGAAGGAAATCAAAGTAGGTTTTATCGGAATCGGGAGCAGGGGATGTTCCCTGCTTCGGGATGTGGTTCTGGCCCAGGGTGAAAAGGTGACTGCGGTATGTGACATCTACCGGGACAGATTAGAGGAGGGTGTAAAGTTTGTGGTGGATGCCGGACAGGAAAAGCCCGCGGCATATCTTGATTACCTCAGGTGATCGCAGATGAAAATGTGAATACAGTCATCATCGTTACTGCCTGGGAAAGTCATGTGGATATAGCGGTGGAGGCTATGAATGCAGGAAAAGCAGTGGCAATGGAAGTGGGAGGTTACCAGCATGATCTGCGAAATGAAATTGCTTTTGGCAGGGAAAACCGCCATTACAGGCTGCGTAACTATCTGAACAGAAACTGCGAAAATTATCCCACACATGATCTGGGTCCCATAGCGAGAATCCTGAAGATCAATCATGGAAACCGTATGATGCATTTATCCTCTGTGTCCAGCAAGGCGGCAGGTCTGCATGAGTATATTTTAAGCCATAAGGCAGAGGATGAGACTCTAAAAAATGCAAGGTTTGCCCAGGGAGATATTGTAACTACGGTGATCACCTGCGCCGGAGGTGAGACCATCGTGCTGACACTTGATACCACATTGCCCCGCTATTACAGCAGAAATTTTACCGTGCGGGGAACCAAGGGTATGTACGAGGAAGCCACCGATTCCGTATTCCTGGACAGGGAAGAGGATATTGCCCATGATTTTGACTGGCGTAAAAAATGTAATGGGAATGCAGAACAATATGAGGAAGCTTATGATCATCCTGTGTGGAAGGAATATCTGGAAAGAGGTGTCAAGGGAACCCATGACGGTATGGACTGGCTGGAATTTTGGATCTTCTTTAAAGCACTAAGAGAAGGAGAACCGATGCCTGTAGATGTCTACGATGCAGCCAGCTGGATGGCCATCACCCAGCTTTCTGAAATGTCCATTCAAAAAGGCGGTGCCGTAGTGGATATCCCGGACTTTACCAATGGAAAATGGATGAAGCTATAAAAATAAAACCAAACATAAAACTTCCTTTTGGGGGAAGGAGAAAGAACAGGCAGAGCATTTGTATTTTCAAGCAGCTCTGCCTGTTTTGTTTTCTGTTGATACTTATCGAATGATAAAATACAATGTGCATACGAATACCATGCGAAAGGAGGCGAAAAGAGCACCCTGCCCTATGAAAAGGCTTCCAGGGAGGAAATTGTAAAATCGTTAGAGCAGGTAAGAAAAGAAATACAGGACGGAAAGCCATTTACGGAAGCAATCTTTCTGTGCTTTTTTGCACAGTAAAGGAAGAGGGCGGATACAGAACCCATGAAGAAGCAGCGGACAATGTGGTCAGCCTTGTGAGGGAAGAGAGCTATGAAAAATGGCTTGATATAGCATACCGGGATAACAGAGGATGACCGTGGATGGAAGGTAGAAGGGCATGCCAAAGAAAAGGTACTGGTATAAAAATTTACAACAATTTTATAAATCCGGAACGCAGGTTCTTTGAACTTGGCATTGATTCTCTTGATACGGTAGAGCTTCTTATGAATCTGGAAGATGAAATCGGTATTGAAATTGAATTAGATCAGAAGGTGGAAACCATTGATGACCTGGATAAGTTTATCCAGAGTAAAAAAGGTTAATGCATATGGTTAAGTCAGCAATTTGTGAAATGCTTGGGATTGAATATCCGGTATTTCAAGGTGGAATGGCCTGGATCGCTGATGGCAAACTGGCAGCTGCCGTATCAAACGGCGGTCATGTCGGAGAGCTTACTACGATGGTACTGGTTCCTCAGATTTGTGATGCTACAGCCTTACCGGTCATTGCTGCAGGTGGTATTGCAGATGGCAGAGGCATTGCCGTAGCATTGATGCTGGGTGCCTGCGGTGTACAGATGGGAACCCGGTTTTTAAGCGCAGAGGAGTGTACCATTCATCCGGTATATAAACAGAAGATATTGAAAGCCATCATAATGGAGATGAACAACCTCCGATACACGTAATCCGGAAGAATACGTAGACAATAATCGCTTTATGTTTCAGGTTTGGAGTGGCGTCAATGATTGCATTTATTTCATCGCGGGATAGAACAGCAGGAAGATTTCGCTCTCTTTTCATAGCCG
>CAKRNW010000078.1 GCA_934371505.1 uncultured Lachnospiraceae bacterium | reverse complement strand
CTTCTGCGACATACTTCCTAACCGCCGCAGTGCGATCCTCGCGGAGCGTTTTATGTGATAGGAATTTCCTATCACATGAATAAAAACAGGCAAGTGGCTGCATCGCAAACCACCTGCCTGTTCTGCTTTACTTCTTAAGAATTACAACTGGAACTTCTGAATCAATTCGTCTAAGGTTACGGACTGAGCAGACAGCTCCTCACTGGTTGCAGAGGATTCCTCTGCTGTGGCAGAATTGGACTGTACTACTTCAGAAATCTGATTCATTCCTGCTTCTGCCTGGCTCATGGAATTTGCCTGTTCCGCAGAAGCGTCACTGATCTGTTTGGATGTTTCCGCAATCAGATTGATTCCCTGTACCACTTCATCAATGGAAACTGCAACATGCTCTGCTGCTTTATTTCCATCTTCCACCTCGTTTAAGGCATTGCTGATCAGTTCTCTGGTATCGGAAGCTGCCTGCGCACTCTGGTCTGCCAGCTGTCTGATCTGTTCTGCTACTACTGCAAATCCTCTTCCTGCTTCTCCTGCCCTTGCCGCCTCAATGGATGCATTCAGAGACAGCAAATTAGTCTGGGATGCGATATCTTCAATTTCGGAAATAATGTTACCGATTTTCTGGGAAGTTTCCGTAATACGCTCCATTGCGGATACCATGCTCTGCATTTCTGTTTTACTGTTATCTGCTTCCTGGGCATATTTCTGTGCCTGCTCATAAGACTGCTCTGCAATTTTTGCCGCTTTCTCAATACTGGATGTAATTGCACTGATGGTTGCCTGCATTTCCTCCACCGTTCCGGCCTGATCGGTAGCTCCTTCTGCAAGACTCTGTGATGCCTCAGCAAGATTGGTTGCTCCCGCTGATACCTGACTGGATGCTTCTCCAATGGCTGTCATTGTCTCAATCATCTGCCGTTTCAAATCGCGCATTGCCACTAGCAGCATTTCAAAATCACCGGTATAGCTCTCTTTCACTTCCGAAGTCACACGATAATTGCCCTTGGAGAATTCGCTTAACGCATGTCCTGCATCATTGATAATCGCCTGTAAGGTTGTCGCCATTTCTTTTGCCGTATTGGTCATATCGGCAACCTCATCCTTGGTTTCAACAGTAGGGAAAGGGGAAGATAAATCTCCCTTGGCAAAAGAGGAGAGGCGGTTGCCTAATGCATCAAGAGGAGCGGAAATTCCTTTTGCCACCTTAACGCCGAGTCTGGTGGCATAGGAGGATGACAGAACAATCAGTACCAGGATAGCTATAATGAGAATCCGGCTGGTCAGACTTAACAAACTGCTCAGACGGTCTCCCTGCTCGACATTAATACTCATCAGCTCTACCAGCTCCTGATATATCTCGTTGTAAATAGGCTCCAGTTCCCCTGCTGCTATTTTCTGTGCAGCCTTATTGACGATACTATTGGCGCCCTTGGTCATTGCCTCTTCTTCAATCGTCCAATAGTTTTCCAATTCAGCAGATACTTTATCGTAGACTTCTTTCTCTGCGTTTGTTGTCAATGTATTTGCTACTTCCGGCCAGTAAATATTGACAAACTTCTCCTTCATAGCGTCATGCCCTTCGATGGCACTCTGTATATTTTCCTCGTCATCGTAGCCGATGACTGCCAGCATATATGCTCTGGTGCCTGTGAAAGATGCAACTGCTTTTCCAATATCCCCCTGTGAAAATCCATAATTCTGCAATGCACTTGAATACTGATGGTCAATCACTATCAGTGCAATTACACCTGCGATTGCAGCCACAGACGCAATTCCCAGCACTCGTCTGAATGCCTTGATCAATCGTTCTTTAATGCTTAATCCTTTGCCCATGATGTCTCTCCGTTTTCTCTAATTTTGTTGTTAATTGTCGTTTCTCCATTGATTTTATTATATCATCTTGTTGGAAATATACAAGTAAATGCCTTTAAATTCTTAATAAATTAGAAATCATGAATAAAATTATCTAAAAAGACATAATGGCAAATTGGGGCAAAGGATTGTTTTTCACCCTTTTATCCGGACATAAAAATAGGAATCCCTTGTGTTTTCAAAGGATTCCTGTATCAAGCTGCTGACGGGAATCGGACCCGTGACCTCCGCACTACCAATGCGACGCTCTACCGACTGAGCCACAGCAGCATTGTTGGATTGTTGTCTCAACGAATGCTAGTATATCAAACAGCTGGTGGCTTGTCAACGATTTATTTTAAAATTTTTATAAAATTACAAAAATTTGAAGCAGACCAAGAAAGAGCATTTTCTCACTCTCTTAAGGTTCTTTCTTTCATAATCTGTTCCAACAGATAAACCCGGTTAAATGGAAAAGAAAAGTAATACCCGTCCGTGAAATCGTCAACCAGTTCCATCATCTCTCTGGCTATCTGCACGGCCACTTTCTCGCCATCTTCCCTGGCGCCATTCTCAGGATAGCGTTCGATCAGTTCCTGTGGAATATCGATACCGCTCATCTCATTTTTCATAAACAGTGCATTTTTACGGCTGACAAGAGGCATGATTCCACACAGGATTCTTGTCCCGGTCTCCCTTTTGATCCGACGGAGACGCTGTGCCTGTTCCATCGTAAAAACAGGCTGTGTCAGAAAAAAGCTGGCACCACTCTCTATTTTTTTCCTGACTCTGCTTATTTCCACTTCCAGATTACGGCGGTTCTGATTGATTGCTCCTCCATAACACAACGGAGCCTTGTCAAAGCTTTCCTCATTCATATCCTGGATGATCCGCATCATTCCCACCGAATCAAACTGGAAGACACTCTTGACCCCCTGTCTTGCCATGGCAGGAACCGGATCCCCTGTGATCACCAGAAAATTATAGATTCCGTTCATCTGTGCCCCCAAAAATTCTGACCGGATGGCAATCGCATTCCGATCCCGGCAGCAAATGTGGGGCATCACGCACATTTCCGTTTCCTTGGACACCTTTTCCGCCATAAGAATGGCATCTGCCCTGGTTCGCCCCGAAGGAGAATCCGGAAAAGTAAGCACATCTACATCATGGTTCTGAAGATAGTGGGCTGCCTCCATAATTTTCTCATCATCAGCATTCAAGGGTGGTGCCAGTTCCACTGCAATCAGTTTTTTCTTTTTACATACTCCCTCTGCATTCCGATAAAAATCATGGAGTGTCGGTGTCGCCTTTTTCTCCTCGCAGTTTCTGACTATTTCTTTTCCAGCGGAAAAAAAACGTTCCGTTTTCCACACATCCTGCTGTTCTGCCAGGCATTTAATATAAGAAGGATCTGTTCCACAGCATCCTCCGATAATTTCCACTCCTTGGCCTGCAATCTCCCCCATCTTCTGGGCAAAATATTCCCGGTTATCGGAAAATTGCATTCTGCTTTGAAGCCGGTAAGGATATCCGGCATTAGGAAGCGCCGCCCAGATCTTATCCTCAGGCAATGACAATTTATGAAACAGAGCCGCCATATGTCCCGGACCAATACCACAATTAAGACCCAGGCCATCAATTTCCTCCACCTGCGCCAGTTCCCTTAACAGTTTCGCTGCACTGAGCCCTGCTCCGGTATAACCATACTGATTTACCGCCAGATTCACCAGAATCGGCATATCCTGTTGTCTCTTTAAAATGCGTATGGCAGGAATAATCTCCGTGACATCCGAAAAGGTTTCAAACACCAGTGAATCCACGCCTCCCTGCTGCAGCCAGCTTCCCCGATCCACATATTCCTGAATTCTTTCCTGTGTCGTGCGTTGATCCATCACTTCCGGTCCGATGGAGCCGGCGATATATACTTTTTCCTTTCCTCGCTGCACAGCCTGTCTGGCTGCCTCACAGCCTGCCAGAATGTTTTGTTTCAAAGCATCACGGTTTTCAAAAACGGCCTGGGTGGAAGCATAGGTATTGGTTC
The DNA here is from genome assembly GCA_934371505.1 of uncultured Lachnospiraceae bacterium. Lineage (GTDB taxonomy): Bacteria > Bacillota > Clostridia > Lachnospirales > Lachnospiraceae > UMGS2037. Next base: position 6,780 of record CAKRNW010000078.1, on the reverse strand, counting down.
GGATCAGCTGCGCACCTGCTGCCAGATACTCCTCATGAATGGCTTTCACCCGTTCAGGGTATTTCGTGTTCGCTGTTTCCGGCAGTTCCGTTGTCTGATATTTTTCCGCGTAGTAGGTTCCAAAAGAGCCGTCTGCAAGCAGGCGGCTCCCCTTCCATTGTTCTTTCAAATTCATCATGCTGTCTGTCTCACTTTTCCGTCATCCTTTGCATATAAAAGTTTCAATAAAATCGGAGTCAGAACGGAAGAAATAATAATTAACAAAATAACTGCCGTGAAATAATCTGCGGAGATCACTCCGGAAGATAATCCCTTTTGTGTCACGATCAGTGCCACTTCACCCCGGGTCATCATGCCCACACCCACTTTCAGGGCATCGCTCCAGCTATGTCCGCTTAATTTTGCCACAGCACCACAACCGATGATTTTTCCCAACAGTGCAATCACAACAAAGCATACAGAAAACAGCAGCAGCTTGGCATCCATATCGGAAAAATTGGTTTTCAATCCAATACTTGCGAAGAAAATCGGTCCAAAAATAATATAAGTGTTGATATCCACTTTCTGTTCCACATACGGGGCATCCTGAATGCTGCAGATGGTGATACCGGCAATAAATGCACCGGTGATATCCGCAATTCCGAAATACCGCTCTGCAATATAAGACAGTGCAAAACAGTATGCGATGCTGATAATGGGAATACGTCTGGTGTGGGGATATCGCTGATCCATCCATTTAAAGACATGATACATGATAAATCCGCCAATGACAGCCACAACAAAAAACAGTACGGTATGAATCAAAACGGTAGACACCTTATTGGAGGGATCTCTCATGCTCAGTACCAGGGATAATACCACAATGCCGATCACATCATCAATGATTGCTGCACTGACGATCATGGTTCCCAGCTCTGTCTTGATCTTGCCCATCTCCTGTAAAGTAGCAACCGTGATACCCACCGAAGTTGCCGTCATAATCGTACCGATAAAGACAGCTTTGATAAACTCGGTGCTTCCCCAGGGAGCAAATCCATAAAATGCCATATACAGAATTGTACCTAAAGCAAGGGGAACCAATACTCCTATGCATGCCACTGCGAAGGCAACAGGTCCTGTTTTTACCAGTTTCTTCAAATCAGTAGTCAGTCCTGCGGAAAACATAACCAGAATGACACCGATCTCCGCTAACTGTAAAATAAAGTCACTCTGCTGTACCCATCCCAGCATGCAGGGACCGACCACCAGACCTGCTACGATCTGTCCTACTACCTGGGGTGCCTTACATTTTCTGGCAACCAGACCAAAAAATTTTGCTGCAATTAAAATAATCGCTAAGTCCCTTAATATCATGTACGTTTCCATAGTGTTTTCTCCTCATATGAAATCTATTGATTTTTCACTGCTTTACGCAGTTTATTCTTCAATCGCTGTAATGCATTATCTGTGGATTTTTCATCTCTTCCCAGCACCTTTGCAATCTGGGAATAGCTCATGCCGATGCGATACAAATCCAGCACTTCCTTTTCAAAACCACTAAGTTCTTTATCAATCAGATCTTCCAGTCGTTCCAGATTCTCCCTGTCAATCACCTGTTTTTCCGGATCATCCTCCATCCCGGATGCCACCAGTTCTAAAAGCGGTGAACCTCCTTCCTGTCCCTCCGCCTTATAAAGAGAGACATAAGAATTCAGAGGTGCATGCTTAAAACGGTGGGAATTTTGCACCGCAGTGTACATTTGTCTGGAAATGCATAGATCCGCAAAGGTATAAAATCCGGCATCCCGTCCAAAATCATACTCCCGGATCGCCTTAAACAGCCCGATCATTCCTTCCTGGATCAGATCCTCCCGATCTGCCCCCAGAATGTACATGGAACCGGCATGGGAACGCACCAGGTTTTTATATTTGTCCAGAATGAAATCCATGATGGAACGATCTCCCTCCCGCAGGCGGGTAATCAGTTCTTCATCGGATAAGGTGTCATAGTCACTCATGAAGCGAATCCTCTTTGACGGACAATTTCAAAAGCCATAACCCCCGCCGCCACCGAGGCATTGAGGGAATCAATATCACCCTTCATTGGGATGGAAGCCACAAAGTCACATTTTTCCCGCACCAGACGGCTGACGCCCTCGCCCTCGTTGCCGATGACCAGTCCGATAGGGCCTTTTAAGTCCAAATCATACATGCAGGTACCTCCCATATCCGCACAGACGAACCACATTCCTTCTTTTTTGAGAGATTCAATCGTTTTCGCCATGTTGGTTACTTTGGCTACCGGGGTATAATTCAAGGCTCCTGCAGAGGTTCTGGCTACAGTCGCCGTCAGTCCCACCGCACGGTTCTTTGGAATAATGACACCGTGGGCTCCTGCAAGATTTGCAGTCCTGATGATGGCTCCCAGATTGTGGGGATCCTCAATATTATCTAATAAAAAGAGAAAAGGCTGTTCGTTTTTCTTTCGCGCCAGTGCCAGGATGTCCCCCACCTCCGCGTATTCGTAGGCGGCTGCCATGGCAATGACCCCCTGATGTCTGCCAGTCTGGGACAACTGATCCAGACGCTCTTTTTCCACATATTTCACCAGAGTGTCCTGCTTCCTGGCTTCCCGTTTAATGGTAATGATCGGGCCATCCTGGCAGCCGTCCAAAATGAACAGCTTGTCAATGGTGCGTCCGGAGCGGAACGCCTCCAGCACCGCATTACGCCCTTCGATTGTATATTCTGTGTATGCCATTAAAAAACCACACCCTTCCATAGTCTGCAAACTTTGGGGCGTTAGCCACAATATTTGCAAAACGAACCCTGTTCGTTTGTGAAAAATGTTTCATTTTTCACATTATCTCCATATTTAATTTATGTAAACCAATAGATACCAATTCCAGTACCCGGTCCATCTGTCCATTGAGATACAGATAGCCGCATAACGCCTCCAGGCCGGTGGCTTTCCGGTAATCGGTGATGCTGGCGTTTTTGGCAGAGGTGTAGGATTTGGCATTGCGCCCTCTATGGTACACACTGCATTCCTCCTCTGTCAGTTCCTCCTCCAGTACCTCGATCATTCTCGCCTGGGTTGATGCGTTGACAATTTTTGCCTTATCCTTGTGCAAGCGGTTTGGAGGCCGGTTTCCCCGCTCTACAATGACGGTACGGATGATAATTTCAAAAACGCAATCTCCCAGAAACGCCAGGGTTAACGGCGAATAGGAGCGGATATCCACTCCCTCGCACTGAAATTTTGTTTTAATTTGATCAAGAAGTTCCTTCTTGTTTAGTTCTTCTTCCACTTGACGCCCTCTCTAGTGTCCTCAAGAACGATCCCTTTTTCCAACAGCTCTGCACGGATGGCATCTGCCTTTGCGAAATCTTTGGCTTTCTTCGCCTGCTTGCGCTCTTCGATTTTCTCTAAGACATAAGCCTCAAGTTCTGCGTCCACTCCTTCACTCTCCTGTGCCTGTTTTGTCTCATGGGCAGTGAGCAGATTTAAGGAAAGCACCTCGTCAAAGCTGCCAATCAGGGTGCGCTTGGTGGCATCGTTGCAGTCTGCCTTTAACAGATCGTAAATCACAGTAATCGCGGAGGCGGTATTTAAGTCATTGCAAAGAGCATCTTCAAATCTTCTGCGGTAATCTGCAAACACCTGCTCATCCACAATGCCGTCCTCTTTCAATTCAGCAATTCTCTTGACCAGCTTATTGTAGGCTGCTGTCATCTGATCCAGCACCTCATAGGAGAATTCCAGAGGCTTCCGATAATGGGACTGCAGACAGAACAGACGGTAAACAATGGGATCGTATCCTTTTTCCTCTAACAGGGAAACCGTAAGGAAATCTCCCTTGGATTTGCTCATCTTGCCGGATTTATCATTCAGGTGATGCACATGGAACCAGTATTTGCACCAGCTGTGCCCCAAGTAGGACTCACTCTGGGCAATCTCATTGGTGTGATGGGGGAAAATATTGTCCACACCGCCACAGTGTAAATCCATATACTCCCCGAGATTCTTGATTCCGATGCAGGAACATTCGATGTGCCATCCGGGGTAACCCACGCCCCAGGGACTATCCCATTTCAGCGCCTGTTCCTCAAACTTGGATTTGGTAAACCACAGCACAAAGTCGTTTTTATTCTTTTTATTCACATCCTCGGTGACATCATCCCGGACACCTACCATGAGTTCCTCCTCGTTCTGGGTATTGAACACATAGTATCCCTTTAATTTGGAGGTGTCAAAGTACACATTTCCCCCCGCCTGATAAGCATACCCCTTCTCTAACAACACCTCAATCATGTGGATAAACTCAGAGATGCAGTTGGTGGCAGGCTCCACCACATCCGGACGCTTGATATTGAGCTTCCGGCAGTCCTCAAAGAAAGCATCGGTATAAAACTTTGCAATCTCCATAACGGTTTTATGCTCACGTTTTGCACCTTTGACCATCTTATCCTCACCGGTGTCCGCATCACTGGAAAGATGTCCCACATCGGTGATATTCATGACACGCTTTACATCATATCCTAAGTAACGCAGGGTTTTCTCCAGCACATCCTCCATAATATAGCTGCGGAGGTTTCCGATATGGGCGAAATGATAAACGGTAGGGCCGCAGGTATACATGCCGATCCTTCCATCGGTATGGGGCACCAGCGTTTCCACTTTTTTCGTCAGTGTATTATAAAAGTTAAATCTATTTTCCATTTGTCTTTTCTAACTCCTTTTTCATATTCCGGACACTTTCTTCCAGTACCAGAAGCCGATTCGTCAATTCTGTATTGGCGCACTGCAATACATTGATGTCCTCTTCTACTGGATCTGGCAAATCCGTCTGATTCAGCTCTGCTGTGGGCACCCGCACATCATTCTTTTTTACCACATGTCCCGGCACACCAACAACCGTGGAGTTTGGCGGCACGGCTTTTAACACCACGCTGCCCGCACCGATCTTGGAATTTTCCCCGATGGTAAAGGATCCCAGCACTTTCGCACCCGCACTGATCATGACATTATCCCCAATGGTGGGATGTCGCTTTCCTTTTTCTTTTCCGGTTCCTCCCAGAGTCACACCCTGATAGAGGGTTACGTTGTCGCCTATAATGGTGGTTTCACCAATAATGACACCGCTGCCATGGTCGATAAAAAAGCCCTTTCCAATCCGGGCACCGGGATGAATTTCAATTCCGGTCTTTCTGGCTGCCCGTTGGGAAATCCATCTGGCACGAAAGTAATGTCCCTTTAAATATTGTTTGTGTGCCCGGCGGTAACTGAGCATCACACGGAAGCTCGGATACAGGAGAACTTCCATATTGGAATGAATCGCAGGATCCCGTTCACGGATCACCCGGATCTCTTCTTTAATATTTGCTATGAGTCCCATTTTCTCTGCTCTTTTCTGTCTAAATATCCTATTCTAAGATATGCAATCTCCTGCTTATTGTCAAGAAAATTTACTGGTTTGCCACAGGGCAGCCACCGCAGCCACCGCAATTTCTTGCGGCAGTGTCCACAGAAAAACCGTCCATGGGTGTAGTCAGCATGCAGATTGCCTGGGAGGAAATGCCTTCGCCACTTCCGGTAAAGCCCAGCCCTTCCTCCGTGGTGGCTTTTACATTGACCTGGCTTACATCAATCCGGAGGGCATCGGCGATATTCCGCCGCATGGTGTCAATGTAGGGGCGCATCTTGGGTTTCTGGGCAATGATAGTGGCGTCAATGTTTTCAATATAGAAGACCTGCTCCGCCAGCATCTCCCCTACCCGCTCCAAAAGTTTCATGGAGTCTGCGCCTTTGTATGCCTCGTCTGTGTCAGGGAAGTGCTTGCCGATATCTCCCATTGCCGCCGCGCCAAGCAAAGCGTCCATAATCGCATGTAAGAGCACATCTGCGTCAGAGTGCCCCAGCAAACCTTTTTCGTATGGAATTTCCACACCGCCGATCATCAGCTTGCGGTTCTCCACCAGTTTATGCACATCATATCCCATTCCTATTCTCATCTATCAATCCTCTGTCTTTCTGATACATACAGTATACCCTATTTTTTGTTCTACCTGTGTTTTGTATTCCTGGTTGTTCCATTTCAAAACACGCTTTTTATTATACACGAAACATCTCATTTATAACTACTATATACCTTTCATCCTTTACAATTTATTTTGATAATTTTCCAACTGATGGAACATTCCAACTACATTTACAACATTCCCTCTCACGTCATAAATAATTAGATAATTCATCTGTGGCACAACCGCCTCGCGATACCCTTTCTTTGCAAGATATACATCTCGGCACTCTGGAAACTGAAACGGATTCACTTCCAGACTGTCATAGATAACTTCCATGCTATCTAACAAATGTCTGGCTGCCTGTTCATTCTTCAAACGATAAATCAAATGATATATCAGACGATCCAGCAGTTCATCCGCATGTTCTGTAACATTTAGTTTATAAGCCATACTTTGCCCTCGTTTCCCTAAGCGCTGCTCTGGCATTTTTTACCTGTCCCGCCTCTATCTGCTTTTCCGATATCTCAATATCTCTGTACATGGCAATTTGTTTCATCGTTGACTCATATATTTCCATACTCATAATAACCATATCGCCATATCCATTTTTCGTAATATAAATTGGTTCCTCTGTTTTATGGCACATATCAGAAATCTCTGCTGTATTTTTTAAATCTTTAATGGGAATTATTTGCGGCATATCCTATACCTCCTTTCTCATGGACTAATTATACCATAATTATATCCTTCTTCAATTACTTTTAACATAAAGTGAAC
>CAKRNW010000077.1 GCA_934371505.1 uncultured Lachnospiraceae bacterium | reverse complement strand
AGAACCATGCCTTTCTCATTTCTTAATAGTCCACTTCCATCAGACAAAGACCCATGGCCGGTGCAGTGGGACCCGCTTTCTGACGGATTTCCGGATTTAGAGCCTGTCTCACCTGACTGCAGTCCATCCGTCCGTAGCCCACTTCCAGCAGTGTTCCCACCAGGATTCGCACCATGTTCTGTAAAAAGCCTTCGCCGTGGAAGGTAAAATACAGATACCCGTTCCGTCGTTCAATGCGGATGCTGTCTACCAGGCGCACCGCAGATTTTTTCATACGGGGCGTGGCACAGAAATTGCGGAAGTCATGCTCTCCTTCCAGAATAGCAGACGCCTCCCGCATTTTCTCCAAATCCGGCGTACCATCCAGTCTGGCAAAATAGCGGCGGTCAAACACCGGTTTTACCGGCCCTTCATAACAGGTATAGCGATAGGTTTTCCCCACCGCATTATAGCGGGCGTGAAACCTTGGAGCTGCCTCCTTTACCTGTCTCACAGCAATATCATCCGGTAGATAGCGGTTGAAATAATCCCGAATCTCTTCCTCAGACAGTTCTGTGTCAAAAACCGCATTTGCAACCATGCCTTTGGCATGAACGCCTGCATCGGTGCGCCCTGCACCGGTGATTTCCACCATGTCGTCTCCTGTCATCAGCGCCAGCACCTTTTCCAGCTTGCCCTGAATGGTTTCCTGCTCCGGCTGCCGCTGCCAGCCGTAATAGCGGGTTCCGTCATATTCGATTAAAAATTTGTAGTTTTTCTTACTCATAGCCTTTATTTTAAAGAGAACTGTCCGTTACCGATGACATATTGTTGCAGAAAACGTTCTTTCTCACAGGGTCTGCCGATAAAATATCCTTGCAGATAATCAACCTGCATTTCTTTCATTTTCAGCCACCATTCTCTTTCCTCAATACCTTCCGCACATATCCTGACATGAATACTGTGTACCATCGGAATGATATTTTTATATAATTCATAATCTCTGGCACTGCTCATCGCCTTGGCAGTAAAATCCTTATCCATTTTCACATAACTCGGATTCATATCACGGATACAATGAAGATTCGAATAACCTGTTCCAAAATCATCGATTACAAAAGGAATCCTGTTCTCGTCCAATATTTTCCGGAATTTACAGAAAGCTGGTGTCATATCCATAAATCCGCTTTCCGTCATTTCAACACATATCCATTCCGGCTTTAAAGCGTATTTTTGAATGGCATCCAGAATATCCTGTGCAGCATTGCCCTGCAGGATCTGAACATAGGAAACATTTACATTCATCCTGAATTCCGGAATATATTGCTGCATTTCACTGCACATTTCTGCCGCTTTATTCAAAATATATCTTCCGGCGGGAATAATCAATCCGGTCTCTTCCAACAGCGGAATGAACTCCATTGGCGAAATAATCTCCCGCCCATTTTCCGTCATCATGGAAAAACGCATCAGTGCCTCTGCTCCGATGATTTGTTCCGACTGGCAATCCGCAATCGGTTGATAGTGGACTGTAAAGCCATCGCAATTGTTTACAATCGCGTTACGAAGTGCTGCTATGATTCTTCCCTTCCGCAAAAAGACTTCATAATCATCCTGGTCAAAAATATAAAATCCGTTTTTACCCATGCTTTTTGCCTGTTTCAAAGCAAATTCAAATTTTTGGCGGCACTCCTGGGTTCCTTCATAAAATGTTACTGCATCTATAACCCCGACAGAGATTGAAAATACAGCTTCATAATTTTCAGATACGATAAAACTATAGAGTTTATCTACAATCTTACTTTGAAGTTTTACCGCATCTTCCATGGAAGCCGCTTCCAGATCCACAATCACATACTGATCCGCTACCAAATGGTAAAGCCTCTGGTTGTCAGAAAGACATGCCTTCATACAGTCAGCTACGCTTTTCAGGATATAATTACCATAATCTGCTCCCCTGGAACCATTGATTGCTCCAAAATCATCAATCCCGATATGCATGAAAAAGCCCCTGGTAATGGTTTCCTTTTGTGACCGCAGATAAGCAAGAAATTCCGGGCCACCAAGTAATCCGGTAACATTATCAGCCCTTTTCTTATTTCCGGTCTCATTCATGCATCCAATGAGATATTTCCATTTTCCTTTCGGATCATCAACCACAATCCCACGGCAATGAATCCATACCGGCATCCCTTCTTTATCAAGCCACCTGTAATGAAGATTATGTACCTTTTCTTTTCCTTCGCATATGTCCGTGAGATGCTTTGCAAGCATCTCACGATCTTCTGCATATACCAGTTTCAAAACTTCGTTTAAAGCATCTGTCAGAATACTACTGGATAGATTAAACCGATTCACCGCTGACTGCGAAATCTCAAAGGTATTATTCCGCAGATCAAATAAATACAGATAATCATCCATACATTCTTTAAGGATTTCAAATAAGATTTCCGCTGTCTGCTCTCCAAAAATTTTAAATATATCATCAATCACAACAAGACCCTTCCTATTCCGCCATTTTTCGGTACCGTGTTCAAAAATTAACTTCAAAAACGCAGAATGGATTTCCATTCTGCGTTTTTGGTACAGTTATCTGCAAAACAATGCACTAAAACAGCTTAAATATTTTCACGCGTTCCTGCATCTTGGCTGCTCCCTCTGCCAGATTGATACTGATTGTCGTATTTTCTTCTGAGGATGTGGCATTCTCCTGTACTACACCGGACAGCTGTTCAATTCCCTGACCAATCTGCTCTAATGACTCTGCCTGGGAATCGGCCTTCTCCATGGTGTTCTGCGCAAGTTCTGAAAAGGACTCCATATCTGCAATGATCTGATTGAACGCACCTGCTGTTGTCCTCGTAATTGTATTTCCTTTTTCAATTTCCACTAAGGTCTTATCGATTAATTCTCTCGTATTTACTGCGGACTTTGCACTGTCTGCTGCAAGCTTTCCAATCTGGTCGGCAACTACCGCAAAGCCTCTTCCGGCTTCCCCTGCCCGGGCTGCTTCGATGGAAGCATTCAGGGATAGAAGATTTGTCTGAGACGCAATATCCTCAATATCTGTAATAATATTACCAATCTCCTTGGAAATCTCTATAATATGCTCCATTTCCGTCAGCAGCTCATTCATTTTTTCTTTTTCTTCGCTCGCCTTGTCTGCAGAGGCTTTCACACGGGCAGATGCGCTCTGTGTTGCCTTTGCCGTATCAGCAGCCAGCTGCACAACCGTATCTATTGTGGCATTCAGCTCCTCGATAACTCCTGCCTGTTCTGTAGCCCCGTCTGCCAAGGATTTTGAAGCGTTTTCCACTTCCGTTGCATTCGATGAAACCTGTTCTGCAAGATTGCTGATCTCTGTCAGGGTACTGTTGAATCGCTTCAGAATATACAGCAGCGATGACTTTAATTCTGAGAAATCACCCAAAAAGTCTGTAATGTCATCACCATTTCTGGTCAGGTCACCCTGGGCGATTGCCTTTACCTCCCCAGAAATCTCGCGGACATAGCCTGCAAGAATATTCATGGCTTCTTTCAAATTTCTGATGGTAGCACCCAGCTCATCCTCAGACTCATAGGTAAGCATTTCTACATTCGACAGTTCTCCCTTTCGCAGACTGGCAACTGCTGCTTCTATCTGTTCTACCGGCTCGGTAATGGATTTGGTAATGATCCTTCCAATCAGGGTCGTCACTACAGCAATTGCAATTCCTGCTGCCACAATCACAAACAAAATAATGATGGTACATACATTCGCCATAGTCTTTGCCTGATCTAATTCCACCTGGAACGCTTCACGCAATATCGTTAATTTCTCGGCAAAAGATGTATAGTCTTCATACACCGCTCCGGTCATCAGCTTCGCTGCTTCCTGCGTCTTGTTCGCACGGCTTAACTGCAAGATTTCTTCCGAAGCGGTCCTGTATTCTCCCCATGCAGAGCTTGCAGCCTCATAATTTTCTTTTCCTTTTTGCGCTTCGCTGTCTGTTTCAATGATTTCAGTTAATTTAGCAGCGGTATCTTTGATCTGATTCTCCAGCTTCTCAATTTCCTCTTCACAGGAGGCCATAGCTGCATCCTCTGTTTCCGTAAGATGCTGATACTGTTTGATTCTGTACTTCGCTGTCATTGTCTCCAAATCCTGCATATATTCCATTGACGGAGACCAGACTTCTGTGATTTTCTCTATACTTGAACGAATCACTAAGGTCGAGATCAGTGCTACCAACACTAAAAATGATGTCATAACAAGCACTGTTATTCGATAGACTTTTAATTTTCCTGCTACTTTTAAGTTCGTTATCCGCTTCTTGATCTTTTCCATAATAAATAGTTTTCCTTCCTTTGTAAATTTTGCTTTTCATTGCATTCAGGCACATTTCGCATTTTCGGAAGCATATTGCGCAGACGCTGCGTAGACATCCTATTCACCCGGATTTGGCAAATATGTCCCATCATTTTGTCTAGAATAGCATTTTTTATTGGGGAAATCAATAGAAAAATTGTATAGTAATTTTCGTCATTTTAGTGATTTTAAATAGTAATTTTAAACGTTTTATTTTTCATTACCTTGTTCATGAATGCTTTGCAGTTTCTCTACATTATCCTCCACCCGCTTTTTTCCTAATGGATAAAGAAAAAGCAGTACCGCTGCCGTTGCCAGATACACTGCTCCGGGGAAAAAGGTAGCCAGATTGTAGATACCCTCCGCCACCAGGGGCGTCTGTGAAGGAGCCAGTTCATCATACCCGATCCAGGCAAGTGCCCAGCCACCTACTCCACCGGCCAGTGCCTGCCCGATTTTCCGGGAAAAAGAATAAATTCCGTAAATCGTTCCGTCATCCCGGTTCCCACTGATCACTTCCAAGTCATCAATTACATCCGTCACCATGGCATAACACTGCATATTAAAAAACATCATCCCCAGCATTGCCAGAAAAAGCAGCAGGATAAACACCCACACATTCCGTAAATGAAGAAATCCAATGAGCATATATAAGATACCGGAAACTAACATTCCCACGAAGCCACATTCCCGTTTTCCGTAACGTATCGCCAGCTTTGTGGCAAAGGATGCCAGAAAAAACATGGCAGGGAGCTGGAGCAGACCGGACAGGGATAAGGCTTTTGTATTTTTGAAATAGTCCGCGTAGAGATAGTTGTTCACGCTCTGGCTCATGAGTGTCGCCAATAGCATTAGCAAAGCAGATAGAATGACACCCCACAATGCCCTGCTCTGTAAAAAGTTACCGGCTCTTCTGACAAAAGGCTGTTCCTTCTCCGCAGATTTCGTTTTGCAAAGCACCACCCGTTCCGAACACAGAAAATAACAGAGCAAATAAGAAACAATGGATGCTGCTGCCAGGATTCCTGCCAGGAGGGTAAAGTTTTTTCCGCTGACCACCTGATTTCCTTCTTGGTCCGTGTAATACACCACAAGCGGAGCAATCACACCGATGGCAATTCCCGCTGCCATGCTTCCCACGGAACGAAAAACCGAAAGAGAGCTTCGATGCCTGAAATCACCGGAAATAACCGATGCCATGGAACCGTAGGGAATGTTGATGGAGGTGTAGAAAACAGAGCCCCACAGAATATAAGTGACGAACATATAGGTGACCCTTGCTGGGTAAGACCAGTCCCGAATCCCCACCTGGTACATGAGAAAGGAAGCGAGTGCCACTGGGCCACACATCCACAACAGCCAGGGACGGAACCGTTCCCTTCCCCCGTTTCCCATGGTATCCACGATTCTTCCCATGCCGATATCCGTGAAGGCATCCATACATCGTGCAATCACAAACATGGTTCCGATGAGTCCGGTACTGATTCCTATTACTTTGCTGTAAAACACCATAAGATAGCCACTGGCAAAAAGAAAGGTGAAATCGTTTCCCAAATCTCCCATCAGATAGCCCACTTTGTCCCGCAGTCCAAAGGGTCTGACCTTCCGCTCTCCCATTCTCATTCCTCCCAAAACACATGATTTGGGATTATTTTTTCCGTATCTGGTTTAATTTATGATTGATTTCCAAAATTTCTTCTCTGGTAAAGGCTTCCATTCCCATGGTTTCTGCCATACTGAGGAGGCGTTTTAACGTAAAACTGCTCATCATCCGCACCACTCCCTCGTTTCCGAATAAGTCCATGCTTTTTTTATCCTGCCCCTTCACGGATTTTCCTTTCTTTGCCATCTCTTTTCCCAGATCTGTCAGAAACAGCATTCCTTCCATGGTCGACATCATATCTCCCATTTTATCCAGGATGGAAAAATAGCCTTCCGGGGTGGTGATATCGAACCAGTTCATCACATCGGAGGTCTCCTTCATGCGGTAATCCTCGTTGAAAGCTTCCACCTTGCGGATGTGGCTTTCCTCGATGCAGGCGCCGGCTTTTGCTGTCAGGGTGGTTTCTCCCTCATTGGGCACTTCAAAATAGAAGAAATGGTCATCCGCCTGTTTCGTTTCCAGGTGCTTTCCGTTTACCAGCAGTTCCACCTCCGGCAGGTTGGAGTAGACGGTCACTTTGGTCATCGGCTCCACTCTGTCCACATAGCGTTTTCCGCAGAGATGGACAAAGGGCTGGGTTTCCGGGTCGGTCAGCCATGCTTTGTAGGCATAAAAGGCGTCCTTTTTGTACTTGCGGTCAAAGGTCACCAGCCCCTTATGATTCATGCCGTCCTCGCCGCCTTCTGCCCGGGCATCCGCTGCAAAGTCAAACATATTCCATACATAGGCGGTCCAGATAAAGGGACGGGTGTATAACTGCCTGATAAGTTCCTCGTGATAATAAGCCTGATATTCCTCCGTGTAGTCACCCTGCTGTGGATGGGAGGTGTGCCAGTTCAATGCCTCACATCCGTATTCGCTCATTCCGATGGCGCGGTTTGGATATTTTTTATGGAACTGATCAAAAAACTCCCCATTCATAGAGAGTTCCCCTCCATACCAGCCGAAGTAATGGTTATAGCACAGCACATCGGGAATTTTTAAATACTCTTCATCTATTCCACACATGGAGACCACTGCCACTGTGGTGAGACGGGCAGGATCCATCTCATGGCAAAGATCATTTAGCTTCCGGTGGTTTTCCAACAGTCCCGGTGCAGCTGCACCCTGCATGGTAATCTCATTGGATAATCCCCAGACCACAATGGATGGATGATTATAGTTTTGTAAAATCAACTCCTTCATCTGGGAAATGGTGTTAGCTTCTCCTTTTTCCAGGTGACCGGAAATATAAGGAATCTCTGCCCAGACTATCATGCCCCGCTCATCGCAGAGGTCATAGAAATACTGGTCATGCTGGTAATGGGCCAGCCGGACAGTATTGGCACCCATCTCGCAGATTAAGTCCATATCTTCCTCATGGTCAGCAGGGCTCAGGGCATTTCCCTTGTGGGGTCTGTCCTGGTGCCGGGATACACCTCGGAGGGGATAGGACTCTCCATTGAGTAAAAATCCTTTTTCCGGGTTGATGGCAAAAGTACGACAGCCAAAGCGCTGAGTGCGCTCATCCAGCACCTGACCGCCGGAGGATAAACTAATCTCCAGGGTATAAAGATAAGGATCTTTCCGCCCATGCCAACGATGCACCCGGGGAATGCTCAGAATGACATGGGGATTGGCAGCCTTTGTCTCCGTGGTAGCTACTGGCTTTTTCTCTCCGTCCAGAATCCGATAGGTCAGAGTTTCCTCTCCACTGACACCAGTTAGAGAAACCTCCACTTCAATTTTCCCATCTTCTTTTCCTTCTTCCAAATGGGGTGTCACCTTCACCGCAGGACTGCCGTAATCCTCCAGATTAAACCGGGCTTTTCCCACACAAAGCAGCGACACGTTCCGGTAAATTCCCCCATAAAAAGTAAAATCTGCCATCTGGGGATAGACATGATCATTGGGGGCATTGTCCACGGCGATGACAATGTCGTTATGCTCCTGCAGGGCACTGGTGAGATTCACCCGCCAGGTGGAATACCCCCCATCGTGATGTGCCAGGTGCTGTCCATTCACATACACATCTCCGGTGGAATTGGCCCCTTCCAGTTCCAGATAAACCGCGTCGGATTCCGGCAGGTCTTTTAAGTCCAATGTTTTCCAGTAATAGCAGGTGCGGCGGTCATAGTCATTGCCGCCATCCTGTCCGTCCTCTCCGTTCCAGGTGTGGGGCAGGGTCACATCCTGCCACAATTTTGCTTTTCCCTCCAACGGAGAACCTTCCGGGATTTGTTCCTCCGTCTGCGGCTTTGCCACATGGATGGCTGCTTTCGTAAATTTCCAGTCTGTATTCCAGTTTTGTTTCTGTGTCATGATTTGCCGTCCTTTCTATCGTTTCTTTTATTATTAGGATTTCTTTTTCGTAACATACATCTCATTTGGGGCTTATTATAATGGGGGAAAACCATGAAACAATTGAATTTGTCAGATTTTAGAGAAGTTTTAGATTTGAAGAACGCTTTATTTAAATAAAGCGGGACATGTCTTTCAACGCATCCCGCCTTGTGAAAATTCTTTTTTTATAAATATTATCCTTCGAAATATCTGGTAAGGAACTGTCTGGTACGCTCCTCTTTCGGGTGCTCAATCACCTGATGGGGGTCGCCAGACTCCACTACCACGCCGTCATCCATGAAAATCAGCTGATCTGCCACATCCCTGGCAAACGCCATCTCATGGGTTACGATAATCATGGTGGTCTTCTGCTCTGCCAGTCCACGGATGACCTTCAATACCTCTCCCGTCAGTTCCGGGTCTAAAGCAGAGGTCGGCTCGTCAAAACAGAGAATGTCAGGACGGAGTGCCAATGCCCGGGCAATGGCTACCCGCTGCTGCTGTCCGCCGGAAAGCTGGTGAGGATAATGATCCATACGATCCTTTAATCCCATTTGTATCAGCAATTCCTGTCCATGTACCCGGATTTCCTCCTGCAATTCCTTTTTCTTCTGCTTATAATCCGGCCGTTCTTTCGCAAGCATCTGTTCTGCCAGCATGACATTTTCCAATGCGGTATACTGGGGAAACAGATTGAAGGACTGGAATACCATACCGAAGTGGAGGCGTTTTTTCCGCAAATCCCGCTCCCGTCTGGTACTGTTCTGCTCCGCGTCAAACAATGTCTCTCCCCGGACAATGATTTTCCCTTTATCCGGTGTCTCCAGAAAGTTTAAGCACCGCAGCAGGGTAGTCTTGCCTGAGCCGGAGGAACCGATAATCGCCAGGGCATTTCCTTCTTCTAAGGAAAATCCCACATCCTTTAACACCCTGGTATTTTCAAAGTGCTTTTCAATATGTTCTACTTCCAAAATTGCCATATGTTTCACCCATTATCTGAAATAGTCCAGTTTCTTTTCCATGTAATTAAACAGCAGGGTCAGGATACCTACAAATGCCAGATAGAATACCCCGGTATAGAATAACGGCCAGGTAATGCCCGCAGATTTCATAAAGGAGTATCCGGCAAAGGTCAGCTCGTATGCCGCAATGATGCGGGCAAGAGAGGTATCTTTCACCAGCGTGATGATCTCGTTGGAAAGAGGGGGAACCACTCTTTTTACCATTTGCAGTAAAGTTATCTTGAAGAAAATCTGAGTTTTGGTCATGCCCAACACCTGTCCGGCTTCTCTCTGACCTACCGGTACACCCTGGATTCCTCCCCGGAAGATTACGGCGAAATAACAGGCATAGTTGATGGCGAACGCCACTACCGTGGCAGTGATTCGTCCTTTCTCATTTCCACTCCAGATATTGTGACCCAGCCAGAGTCCCGGTCCATAGAAAATAATAATCAGCTGTAACATCAGCGGTGTTCCCCGGATGATCCAGATAAACACCTGTAACAGATACCGCAGCGGTTTCCACTTGCTCATGATGCCAAAGGCTAGTACCAGTCCCAAGGGCAATGAAAAGATCAATGTCAGGATAAAAATCTGAAAGGTGGTCGCAAGACCACCTAACAGTTCCTTCGTAACAGTGATAAAGAGTTCTTGATTAACGGCAAGAAACATAGGTGCCTCTCCTGTGTATTAGTTTGCAGGTACGACAACGACCTGTGCGTTATTGCAGTATGCATTGGTGCATTCCATGGAGGAAGTAACCTCATCGGTAAGTGTCATACCATTCCATACCACATCAATGTTTTTGGAATCCAGCTCCATGATTTTGTTATCCCAGTCGATCTCTACGAACTGTACTTCCACGCCTAATTTCTCAGCAGCCAATTTCGCCATATCAGCGTCAAAACCGATCCACTCACCATTATCATCCTTGTAATCCATGGGTTCAAAATCAGTCATACCAACGATCAGGCTTCCCTTATCCTGGATATAAGCCACATCGCTGTCCTCACCCGGTACAAAGTCGTCTGCAGACTGCTCTAACAGAGATTCCTGTACACCATAGGTAGTTGCAATCTCCTGCATGGTGCCATCTGCGTAAGACTCTGCAAATACAGAATTGATGTAAGCCGCCAGATCAGAACCCTTGCGGCAGCCTACGCCGTACTTCTCCGAGGTCAGTTCCTCCGTGTGGGTCAGAGTCGGATAGCTTGTTCCCTCGCCGATCATAGCACCAGCCATCAGTAAATCGATGATTGCCGCATCAGAGGTGCCGGATGCCACTTCCATCAGTGCATCAGCCTGGGATGCTACAGCGTTTACCTGGTAGCCTTTCTCTTTTGCTACTTCTTCACCGGCAGAGCCAGCTTCCACAGCATATACCAGAGAGCTTCCCTCGTCGGTAACTGCTGCGGTGGTTTCTGCAGCAGCTTCTGTGCCTGCTGCCTGATTGCTGTTTCCACAGCCAACTAATGCCACGCTCATCGCGCAAGCCAAAAATAAAGCAAGATTTTTTTTCATAGTAAATT
>CAKRNW010000076.1 GCA_934371505.1 uncultured Lachnospiraceae bacterium | reverse complement strand
ATTATGCAACAACTCTTGCAGCGGAGGAGGAAAAAGAGGAGCATTACAAAAATATACAGCGGGAGTTTAAAGAAAAAGAAAAACAGTATGAATGTATCGTTGATGACAAAGTAATGAACCTGATTTTTCGTATCTACGATGATGATATGAAAGAAAAAGGAATCGGGATTGCCCAAATAAGTCTGGAGGCAATAGAGCTTGTATTTGGAGAACTTAAAAATTATCAGGATTATTCCTGGATGCTCGTATCGAAAGATGGTTCCTTACTGTTTGCCGGCGGAGATGTTCATCAAAATTCTATATTAAAGGAGATAACGGTCTCCTGGAGCGGAATGAAAAACATACAGGATGTGAGAGTGATAGGCAGCGCAGATGTGTGTGGCTTTGGGCTAAGAACAGTCATAGCAGTAGGACAGAACAATATTCTGGCAATCCTACGCCCAAGTGTCATTGTATTTCTGGTAGGTCTGATCGTTGTGTTGCTTCTTACGTTTCTGGTATCCTATGGGATTAGTTATCGCCTTACAAGACCTGTGACACAAATGATTACAAGTATTCGCGCTTTTGGCAGCAGAAAGCTGGATGTGCGGATGGAGGATTCTTCTATACAGGAATTTCACGACATTGGAATGGTGTTTAATGAAATGGCTGACCGTATCGAATATCTGATTACAGAAGTATATGAGAAACAATTATTGGCAACACAGTCACAGGTAAAATATTTGCAGTCACAGTTAAATCCTCACTTTATGTTTAATATTCTGGCAATGCTCAGTTTAAAGGCAAAGATGGCAGGAAACGAAGAATTATATGAAAGCCTGAAAGCCTTTTCTAAATTGATACAGGGCAAAATATTCCGTGAGAAGGAAATAAAGATTAAAGTGAAAGAAGAAATGGAAATGGTACAATTTTATTTATTCTTGCAAAAGGAGCGTTATCAGGACAAATTAACGTATGAAATTGACATGGAAGAACAGATGAAGGAAAACCTTATTCCTCGTTTACTGATTGAGCCATTAGTTGAAAATGCGGTTTCCCATGGATTGGAGCCCAAGAAAGGGACAGGCAGGATAAAGATCCGTCTGTATGAAAAAGAAGAGGAAGGGGAAACAGGGGAAATGTGTAAATGGTTTCATATCACTGTGGAGGACAATGGGGTTGGAATTGATTATGAAAAAATGGAAGAGAAAAATCTGATGGAAACAGAGAGGGATAAGAGCATGGATCATACGCATACGGGGATAGAAAATACCCGTAGAATGCTTCAAATCTTGTACGGAGATAACTATCAATTTGAGATACAAAGTGAAAAAGGCAAGGGGACGAAAATTGAAATAACAGTTCCAACAGAAAGGTAAAGAATATGTGGAAAGTAGTAGCGGTAGATGACGAAGGCTATATAAGAGAGGCATTACAAAGACTGATTAACTGGGAAAAGATGGAATGTGAGTTAATCGCAGTCCTGAGAGATGGACAGGAACTTATTCAGTATCTTATGAAAGAAATGCCAGATATTATCATTACGGACATTCAGATGCCGGAAGTAAGCGGGCTGGAGGTATGCAAATATTTGTATGAGGCAAATCCGGAGACACAGATTATTATTTTAACAGCATATTCTGATTTTGATTATGCCAAGTCTGCAATTAAATATGGTGTCTGTGATTATGTTTTAAAGCTTTCAATTATGGATGAACTTCCGTCAGCACTTGAAAAGGCGATTGAGAATTTAAAGAGAATGAAAAAGGAAATGGAAAAAACAAAGATAGGAGTACAGGAGCAGAAAAATCTCATTCAACAGGTGGATCAATATATAGAACATAATTTTAATAAAAAAATATCGCTAGATGACATTGCCGAGGAACTACATATAAATCGAAGCTATCTAAGCAGATTATATAAGAACAAGACAGGAGTAAACTTATTTGATGCCATATTATATCGCCGGGTAGAGGCGGCAAAAGAATATCTTTTACAGACAGACATGAAAACTTATGAAATTTCTGAGGCAATAGGCGTCGAAGATGCAGGATATTTTTCAAAGATGTTTAAGAAAATAGCAGGAGTTTCTCCGAAAGAGTTTAGAAAGCAGGAAAAGAATGAACAAAAGGAATAGATTTTTTTTACTGTTGACGGTGTTGTGGATGTGCTGCATCTTAGGTGGATGCGGCAAAGTAAACAGACAGGAAACAACAATTACGCTTATTCATGCATGGGGTGGTACAGAAAAGGATCACGCTGCCATGCGGCAGATCTATGAAGATTTTCAGAAACAGAATCCTGATATAAAATTACAGATGATATCGATGCCTACACGGGAAGACATGCTACGGAAGGTTGAAGATATGATCATGGTAGGAGATATACCGGATATTATTTCTTTTAGTGGAATCGGCGAAAACAGCACCTATAAGTTTATGCTTGACAACCAGATGGCGTTGGATATTCAACCCTATATAGAACAAAATCCGGAATTTGCGAACAACATCTCAGCGGTAAACAAAGAATATTGGACTACAGCCGATGGGCATTTGTATACGGTGTCAGATGCATTATTGCTCAGTGGAGGATATTGGTACAATGAGGATATTTTGGAGGCAGCAGGAATACAGGATCTGCCACGAAACTGGACAGAATTTCAGGGGATGTGCAGCAAAATTGGAGAGTGGGCACTGAAGGAACAAAGCGGTGTAAAAGCCCTTCAGCCATCTGCAGAAGGCTATCTGTATTTTATGGATCACCTATTAATAGGGAGTGATAGAGCAGAGTTTCAAAATGATAAATTAAGGTTTCACGGGGAAATTTTCAGTGAGGCAGTAGAGCAGATGAAAAAAATATACAATTCGTCTATTCCTGAAAATTTAGATTACAGTTATCGGGATGAAACGCAGTTATTCAATGAAGGAAAACTTGCTATTTATGTAAATGGTGTCTGGGGGGCACCGATGATATCCTCTGATATCCATGCAAGCTATGCACTTCTTCCTTCAAATTCTGGAAAGACTATGTCCTGTGAATCTTCCAGTTTGGGTTATGTATTAGGAAATCGTGGTGATGAAGAGAGGGAAAAGGCAGCAATCCAGTTTTTGACCTATATGCTCAGTGAGGAAGTACAGACACGTATTCTTGAGAAAACAGAACAAATTCCAGCCAATCCCAATATTTCATTAGACAGGTATAAAGAAACGAAAAGCAGATTGTACCAGGGGGCGTCCTTGGTGATGAATGCGGAAGTGAAAACCGAGGTGCCGGATAATTTATGGACTGCTGCACAAAAAAATTATTTTGAAAAAACAATTTTTGAAGTTTTATCAGGGAAAACAAGTGCCAAAGAATTTGAACATAATATCAGGAAATATCAATGACAGGAGATGCGAATCGGCAAAAATTTAATGCTGTTTCGCATCTTTATTTTTATTTTTTATGAAAATGTAAAATGTTTACAAGAAGTAAATATTTTACACAATGACTTGTGCAAAAGTAAACATTGTTCATATTATAGTCAATGCATGATATTCAAAATAGACAAAAAAATATATAAAATCAAATTATCAAATAACAAAATAAACAAAAACGGAGGAAAGAGAAATGAAAAAGAAATTAGTAAGTGCGTTAATAATTGCAGCAATGAGTATTTCTACCCTCACAGCTTGTGGAAACAGCAGTGCAGAAACAACAGAAACAGGAGCGGCAGAGACTACAGGAACAGAAAATGTTGCGACAGAAACAACGACAGGAGAAGAAAAAGCAACGGTTGCAGATGGTGAGGTGCTGGAATTCTATCATGGTTATTATCATGATGCCAGTGAATGGGCAGCAGCACAGGTTATGAGAGATATTTATGAGGAATTTGCTGCGCAGCATGCAGACAGTGGAATCACTTTTAAACCGATTGCAGTAGAAAACCGGGATGACATTGTGAGTGCCCAGGTAGCAGGAGGCTCTTTCCCTGATATCGTGGATGTAGGGGGTGGCGGAGTACCTCAGGCAGCGATCTCCCAGAATCTGGTCTACGACCTGAAACCTTATATTGATGAGAATGGATTGCAGGATGCAGTTGGACTTAACTACACTCAACATAACGTAGACGGGCATATTTACGCAGTACATGATCAGATTGAAAGCCGTGGTCTCTGGTATAACACAAGCATTTTTGAAAAAGCAGGAGTTTCTGCAGATGCATTTGCTGACTGGGATTCTTTTGGAAAAGCCATGGAAAGCGTTGCTAATCTGGGTGATGGCTCTTATGGTTACATTGGTGGACAAGGATCCAGTTATATTGTGAACTCGGTGATGGCATCTACTGAGAACGGCAGAAAAATGCTGGAAGCTGCTTTGACAGAAGAAACGATTCACTCTGAGGAGTTTGCAAATGCATTTAAGACAGCAGCCAAGCTGGATCAGGCTAATGGTTCTGAGCACACAACGGATGACAATGGAAATCTGATGGCAGAGTTTAACACAAATGGGAAAGCTGGTGTACTCTTTAATGGTGTGTGGAATGCCAGCGGAATTGACGCATCCCTGGTGGATTCCATTGAACCTGCATTGTTCCCTGGAAATATTGCAATTGCCTCTGCGGGCGGTGGACTTGCAGTGTCTAATAATATGAGTGAGGCGAAGACAGAACTTGCACTTGAATTCATTAAATATATGACCAGTGTAGAGGTGCAGGAAAAAATCTTTACAGGAGTACAGGCAAACCCTTGCAATACCACTGTTGACTTGAATGCACTTGCACAGGAAAGCGGAGATGCAGCAACGATTAAACTTGCACAGGCGTGTGCGATGGTAAATGGTGCGGATACCGTGGTTATTGATATGAACTATACATGGGGTTCCGATGTTGATAAAGCGATTATTAACGCATTGATGGAGTGTGCGGTTTCTGGTGCAGATATTGAGGGGAGATTCGAAGCACTTCAAAAAGAACTGCTTGCACTTATTGGTTAATGAGTGAATAAAATTCAGGTAATGGATTGAGGGGAGGGAGAAAATCCCTTCCCTCTTTTTCACAGAGGTGTCACATTGAAAAAAAACAGTAATATTGAACAGAAAAAAAATAAATTAGGTATGCGGAGAAGAGGGTTTATTGTCACCTTTTTAGCACCTACAATGATTGCTTTTTGTATTTTTTATTTATACCCGATTATCACAGTGTTCCTGACCTCTTTTTGTAAATGGGATTATAGTAACATCACTTCCCCGGAATTCTTTGGAATACAGGATTTATGGAACAATTATCATTATATTTTTGTTAAATATCCTTTTTTCTGGGAGGCGTTTAGAAATTCTGCGGTATGGGCTGCATTAGGAGTGATAGTACAGATTCCGGTTGCCACCTTAATTGCGTTGGCTTTATCCAGAAAAGTCAGAGGAATTAAAATTATACGGAATATTTATATTATTCCCAATATGATATCAACGGCAGCCATGGGAGTCATTTTTTTACAGCTGTACAATCCATCTTACGGTATCATCAATCCCATGATACGGTTATTTCATAAAAATTTTACAGACAATATTCTGTTATTAAAAGGACCGGCATTTGTGGCAATGACATGTGCTTATATATTTTTTACCGGAACGACAACGTTAATGATACTGGGAAATATTATGGCAGTTCCTGAAGAGGTAAGAGAAGCAGCAATGCTTGATGGAGCAAGTGGCTTAAAACAAGACTGGTTTATCACAATTCCTATGATTAAGGGAACACTAAAGACGGTCTCCATACTTGCTGCAACATCCGGATTCCTGCTTTACAACGAAGTTTATTTTCTGACAAAAGGGGCTGCAGGAACTTATAGTATCAGTTATGTCATTCGTGAACTGGCGATTACAAGTCCAAGAACACAGTTTGGTCGTGCGAATGCGGTCGCAGTAATACAAATTCTGGCGGGCATGGTCATCATTTTAATCATTAATGCAGCGTACAGCGTCTCTCTGAAAAAAGAGAAACATTAGAGAAGGGAATTGTATCTTATGAAAAAATCAAAAACGGTGAAAAATATGCCATTGGTAACTCGAATAGTGACATATGTGTGCCTCGCATGGGCTTTGCTGATTTCTTTATTTCCATTAGTATGGCTTGTGCTGTCGAGTCTGAAAAAAGACCCTATGGCAAGACCAGGATTTCAGCTTCCAGAGTCTATATGCCTGGATGGGTACATTTCTACATTCAGGGATTTACATGTTTTTCGTTATTTTGGAAACAGCCTGTTCGTAGCAGGAGTTTCTGTACTGATCAGCGTGTTGATGATATCAATGTCTGCCTATATTGTAGCCAGAATGGAGTTTAAAGGGAAAAAACTGGTAAATATTTTGTTATATTCAACCATGTTTATTCCGGCAACTGCATTGACTTATCCGGTTTATAACCTGGTAAACAGATTACATATATATGATACCAGATCCGCACTGATTCTTATTTATTCCTGTAGTGGAATAGCGGTCAGCTTTTTTGTAATAAAAAATTATTATGATAATATTCCACGAGATTTGGAAGAGGCAGCCAGAATAGATGGCTGTGGATATATACAGACCTGGCTAAGGGTTATCTTTCCTATTGCAAGACCTGGAATTATGACTGCAGCAGTTCTGGCCTTTTTAAATAACTGGAATGAATATTATTGGGCATCTCTTGTATTGATTACCAGAGAAAAACTGACGGTTCCGGCTCTTTTGTCTACCTTTACCACAGCATTCAGCACGAATTATAATGGACTGTTTTCTGCGATGGTAGTGATCATCCTTCCTCCGGTGGCGTTGTATTGTATTTTCAGCAAGTTCTTTATTGAAGCATTATCAGGTGGAGCAGTAAAAGGATAAGGATTGGAGGAAAAAGTAAATGAATCAGGAAATACAAAAACGAACAAAGTGGTTTATGGATGACAGATTTGGCATGTTTATCCATTGGGGACTCTATTCCATTCCGGCATGTGGCGAATGGGTTATGTCTGAAAAAGAGATGACGGTAGAGCAATATCAGCCATACTTTGAACAATTTAATCCAGTTGACTATCAGCCTCAAAAATGGGCACAGCTTGCAAAAGCGGCGGGAATGCAGTACGCGGTTTTGACTGCAAAGCACCATGATGGATTTTGTCTGTTTGACTCTGCCCTCACAGATTACAAGGCAACAAATACAAAAGCAGGGCGGGATCTGGTAAGAGAGTTTGTGGAAGCCTTTAGGGAAGCCGGACTTAAAGTGGGCTTATATTTCTCCCTTATCGACTGGCATCATCCTGATTTTCCCAAATATGGGGACAGACAGCATCCCATGAGAAATAATCAAACATATAAAGATGAAGTAATAGATTTTGAACGGTATCTGAAATATATGCACGGACAGGTACGGGAACTGGTAACAAATTACGGGAAACTGGATTTACTGTGGTTTGATTTCTCTTATGATGATATGGCAGGGGAAAAGTGGAAGGCCACAGAGCTGATAAAAATGGTACGCCAATATCAACCGGATGTTATTATTGATAACCGTTTGGAGGGGGCAGGAGATAATCATGGAAGCATTGTAACAGAAAATCCACTGATTTACAGTGGTGATTTTGCCAGTCCGGAACAGATTATTCCACCGAAAGGCGTTTGTGATGAGAAGGGAAATCCTATCCCTTGGGAATTATGTGCAACCATGAATAACCATTGGGGATATTGCAATTATGACCACCAATACAAATCAGCAGAGATGTTGGTTCGAAAACTGGTAGAGTGTGTGAGCAAAGGTGGAAACATGATTTTAAATGTGGGTCCTGATGCAAAGGGAAATATTCCCCGGGAGAGTGTAAAAATCTTGAAGGAGATTGGGGAATGGATGGAGAAAAATGGAGAAAGTATCTATCAATGTGGGATATCAAGTCTTGAGAAGCCTGACTGGGGAAGATATACGCAGCGTGGCAAAACCATATATGCCCACATCTACGAAACCCCATTAGGAGCACTCCCTCTCTATGGAGTAAAGCCGGAACAATTGGATAAGGTAACATATCTGGCAGATGGCAGCGAGGTGAAAAGAGGCGAGGCATGGAATACTGCTCTTTATCAGGATGTTGCCTTTGTATCATTTGGAGAGAATCCGGTGTTTACCTACCCGTTACCGGATAAAAAGGACACAGTGTTAAAGATTGAACTGAAAGGTTAAACATAACGAGGAGATTCACTTGCCTTTTACACTGGAAAATCAGGGGAAGTGTACAAAGATAAGTATCTGTATCGTGTCGGAAAGGAAGAAAATGAAACAGGTAACAAGTGTTTTAATAGGGGCTGGATTAAGAGGAGGATATGTATATTCTCAGTACGCATTGGAACATCCGGATGAATTTAAAATAGTAGCGGTGGCAGAACCCAATCAGGAAAGAAGAGAACTTTTTGCCTTAAAACATAAAATCCCCAAAGAATTACAGTTTGAGTCTTATGAGGAACTGCTGTGTAAGGAAAAAATGGCAGATTGCGCAATGGTCTGCACACAGGACAAAATGCATTACGAGCCGGTGATGATGGCTTTACAGCAGGGATATCATGTACTATGTGAGAAACCGATGTCTCCGGACAGGAACGAAATTATAAAAATGGGTTTCATGGCAAAAAAGTATAACCGAATATTATCTGTATGCCATGTGCTGCGTTATTCTCCATTTTTTTCCAAGATAAAGGAGATCCTTGAAGAAGGAAGAATTGGGAGAATGATAACCATCCAGCATATTGAGGAGGTAGGCTACTGGCATTACGCCCATAGTTTTGTAAGGGGAAATTGGAGAAATCAGGAGGAATCCAGTCCTATGATTCTTCAAAAATGCTGTCATGATATGGACATTTTATTGTGGCTTACGGGAAGCAGCTGCAAAACAATAAACTCTTTTGGAAAACTTACTTATTTTATAGAAGAAAATGCACCAACAGACGCCCCGCAATACTGTATGGATGGATGCCCTGCCAGGGATGACTGTCCTTTTTATGCACCCAGATTTTATTTGGAGCATCCTAAGGCTGTTGAGGATGGGCTGGTATACGCAGTGACCGATAAGGCAGACCCAGAGCATATTCTGGAGGCATTAAAGAAAGGATCTTACGGAAGGTGTGTGTTTCACTCAGACAATACCGTGGTTGATCATCAAACGGTGGATATGGAATTTGAAAATCATGTCACTGCTTCCTTTTTAATGACTGCGTTTACCAATCAATGTGCAAGAAGAATCCGGATTATGGGCACAAAAGGTGAACTGAAAGGTGATATGGAAGCTGGGACAATAGAGATGATAGACTTTGTAAGTGGAACAAATGATTTCATTCAATTACATACACCGTCTAAGGGACATAGTGGAAGTGACATGAAAATGATGCATGATTTTGTCCGTATGGTTTGTGGAGAAGAAAAGGGAAAAACAGATGCTTCTGTTTCTGTAGAGAGTCATTTAATGGCATTAGCTGCAGAAGAAGCAAGATTGAGTAGCGGAGTAGTTGATTTCAAGGACTACTGTTCTGTTAAAACAGATGAAGTTTAAGAGCTAGATAAAGAAGGTTGAATCATTGAGAATACCTGTACTTATGATTATGGCGGCTGGCATGGGCAGCTGACATGGAAAAGAAGTGGGATGTGATGCAGGAAATTGTCCAGAAGTATACAAAGCAGTAATATAATCAGCAACTCTTACAGATTTGCATAAAATAAAGTAAGAAAAGCGAAATGCAGGAATCAGAATGGATATCAATACATCTTCCTCGCAAAAAATCGAAAATATGCTGAACCTTAGTCTCTCCCTGGAAGAAACCCAACGGGAACAGGCAGCGGAACTGGAGGTGGGATTTGATGGGAGGACAAAAACCTGGGAATTAATTTTGAAGTATAACGGAGATCTTCTGCAATATGAACAGGAAGGCATCCGGATTGAACCTTTGATTGCAGGATATGCCATCGTGACGATCCGGGAAAATCTCATCCGGGACTTTGTGGTAAACCCGGAGGTGGAATATGTGGAGATGCCGAAACGATTGTTTTATTCGGTGACGGAGGGAAAAGCCGCCTCCTGTTTTCAAAGCACAGCAACGGTGCGGGGGCTGAGTGGAAAAGATGTGTTGGTGGCAATCATTGATTCAGGGATTGATTATGAAAGCATGGCGTTCCGTAAGATCGATGGAACTACCCGGATTCGCTTTCTGTGGGATCAGTCTCTTCAGCCGGGAGAAGAGGGACAGCCACCGGAGGGATTTTTCCAAGGAATTGAATATAGTGAGGAGCAAATCAATAGAGCGCTCGCAGAGAATACCACACTCCCCACCCAGGACATCACCGGGCATGGAACTGCGGTGGCCGCTATTGCCGCCGGAAAGGACGAAGAGCAGTCCTTAGTGGGAGGGGCACCGGAAAGTGACCTTCTGATTGTGAAACTGGGAAATGCCGATAAATTGTCCTTTCCCAGAACAACAGAACTGATGAGAGCGGTTACTTACGCGGTAAGAAAAGCTATGGAATTAAATATGCCTCTGGCACTTAATCTGAGTTTCGGAAATACCTATGGTGCCCATGACAGTACCTCCATTCTGGAACGCTTTCTGGACAATGCCTCAGAGATCGGACGGACGGTAATCTGTGTGGGAAGCGGAAATGAAGGGGCAGCGGCAGGGCATACCGCTGGATCTTTGCAGGAAGAGAGAACCACCCAGGTGGAACTGGCGGTGGGAAACTATCAGTCTTCCTTTGGCATCCAGCTTTGGAAAAATTATGTGGATCGTATGGAACTATATCTGGTATCTCCGGGGGGAGAACGACGACAGATTTCGCTTACGGTTTCCGGCAAACAGCAATTTATATTGGAACAGACGGAAATTCTGCTATACATCGGAGAACCCAGTCCCTATTCGGTGAATCAGGAAATCTATTTTGAATTGCTTTCTTTGGAAGGAGCTTATGTCCGAACCGGTGTCTGGCGCTTTGAAATGAGAGGAATCCGAATCGTCAGCGGCAATTTTCTCTATTATCTGCCTAGTGAGCAGGTGTTAAGTGCCGATACCCGGTTCTATGCCCCCGTTCCCCAGTCCACCCTCACCATTCCCTCTACGGCATCCAAAGTGATTACGGTGGGAGCATACAATAACGTGTATGACAGCTA
>CAKRNW010000075.1 GCA_934371505.1 uncultured Lachnospiraceae bacterium | reverse complement strand
GGATGGAACGGTCAAGGCTGGAAATGTGCTGAAGGTGGATTCTTTCCTGAATCATCAGATGGACATTGATCTGTTTAACGAAATGGGAAAAGAGTGGGCACGGTTATTTGCGGATCGTCCAATTAACAAAATCCTGACAGTGGAGGCATCCGGAATCGGAATTGCCTGTGTGGCGGCCCAGCATTTTCATGTGCCGGTTGTTTTTGCGAAGAAAACCCAGTCATTAAACATTGACGGTGAGGTTTATTCCACGAAGATTGAATCCTTTACCCATAAAAGAGTGTACGATGTCATTGTCTCCAAAAAATTCTTAAATCCCGATGACCATATCCTGATTATTGACGATTTTCTTGCTAACGGATGTGCGCTGGAGGGGCTGATTGACATTGTAAATAAAGCCGGTGCAACGGTGGAAGGAATCGGCATCGCGGTTGAGAAGGGATTCCAGAAAGGCGGTGATCTGATCCGCTCCAAGGGAATCCGTGTAGAGTCATTGGCAATCGTGGAGAGCATGAACGATCAAACCGGTGAAATCACATTTCGCTAAGATCGGACAAAAATTAGTTGAAATCGGACAAAAAGGACTCTTGACAAGCTTTGTCCCAGATGCGTATACTGACTAATGTTGGTGAAAAATGCCAATCTAGCTACGCGTAACCCGCGTAAGAATGGAGGAGACGAAGTATTATGAAAAAGAAAGTCGTAAGTTTACTTGCAGTTATGGCTTTGTCTGTCAGCACACTGGCAGGATGCGGATCTGCTGCCAACACTGGCGCAGAGACCACAGCAGACAACACTGCAGACACGGATGCAACTGTTGAAACAGGTGCTGAGACCACAGCAGACACGGATGCAGAGGCAGTAGATGCATCTGATCTCAAAGTTGGCTTTATTTTCCTGCACGATGAGAATTCTACCTATGACCTGAACTTCTTAAACGCAGCAAAAGAAGCATGCGAAGAGATGGGCGTAGAGTATATGTTCAAAACCAACATTCCTGAGGGTCAGGAGTGCTATGAGGCAGCTTGTGAGCTTGCTGATGCAGGCTGCGATTTTATTTTTGCAGATAGTTTCGGCCACGAGGATTACATCATCGAGGCTGCTAAAGAATATCCGGATGTACAGTTCAGCCATGCAACCGGAACAAAGGCTCATACGGAACAGCTTTCCAACTTCCACAATGCATTTGCATCCATCTATGACGGACGTTATCTTGCAGGTATTGCTGCAGGCATGAAGCTGAATGAGATGATCGCAAATGGCGATATCACAGAAGATCAGGCGAAGATCGGTTACGTTGGTGCTTACACCTACGCTGAGGTTATTTCCGGTTACACCTCTTTCTTCTTAGGCGCTCGTTCTGTATGTCCTTCCGCTACCATGGAAGCAACCTTTACCGGTTCCTGGTATGATGAGACTGCTGAGAAAGAGGGAGCAAACAAGTTAATCCAGAATGGCTGTAAATTAATCAGCCAGCATGCAGACTCCATGGGTGCTCCTACTGCATGTGAGACCGCCGGTGTACCTAATGTATCCTACAACGGAAGCACAGCAGCAGCCTGCCCTAACACCTTTATCGTATCTTCCAGAATTAACTGGGCACCTTACTTCAAATATGCAATTGGCTGTGTAGCAAACGGTACCGCTATTGATACCGACTGGTGCGGAACTCTTGAGAACGGCGCTGTGGAACTGACAGAGCTTGGCTCTGCTGCAGCGGAAGGAACCCAGGAAGCAATTGATGCAGCAAAGGCTGATCTGATTGCCGGTAATGTTCATGTATTTGATACCACCACCTTTACTGTAGAGGGAGCTCCTCTTGACAGCTATGAGGCAGATATTGATACCGATCCGGATTACACCCCCGATCATCAGGTGGTTCTGGACGGCTATTTCCACGAGTCTGATATCCAGTTCCGTTCTGCACCTTACTTCAACGTACAGATCGACGGTATCAGCCTGTTGGATACTGCATTCTAATTATGATGTGAAAGCCTTGCAATTTCGTGTATAATAATTGCAGAGGGCGGCACAGCGATTTTCGCCGCGCCGCCCTTTTTCTATTTTGTTGAAAATTTTGGACAGCATAGAAAAAGGGCGGGCACTATCAGCTTAATACAATACGAAACATTTCGGAATGGAGGAAGAAATGGAAACGAAAACGGCAGCAGTTTCTATGAGAAATGTTACCAAAACCTTTGGTACTGTGGTTGCAAATGACAAAGTCAATCTGGACATCTACAAAGGAGAAATTTTATCCTTACTGGGAGAAAACGGAAGTGGAAAGACAACCCTGATGAATATGCTTTCCGGTATTTATTTCCCGGATGGTGGTCAGATTTTCATCAATGGAAAAGAGGAAGTAATCAAATCTCCAAGAGATGCCTTTGACTTAGGAATCGGTATGGTGCATCAGCATTTTAAACTGATTGATGTTCTTACAGCAACAGAAAATATTATTCTGGGTCTGGAGGGAAAGCTGAACATCAAGGAGGCTTCCAAAAAGATTCAGGAGATCTGCGATAAATATGGCTTTGAAGTAGATCCAAAACAAAAGATTTATGATATGTC
Source organism: uncultured Lachnospiraceae bacterium (assembly GCA_934371505.1). Taxonomy (GTDB): domain Bacteria; phylum Bacillota; class Clostridia; order Lachnospirales; family Lachnospiraceae; genus UMGS2037. Next base: position 8,607 of record CAKRNW010000075.1, on the reverse strand, counting down.
TGTTTCCCAGAAACAGACGGTGGAGATTGTGAAGGTGCTTTATCGGGGCGCAGACATCCTCATTCTGGACGAGCCTACCGCGGTGTTGACACCTCAGGAGACAGAGAAACTGTTTAAGGTGCTTCGCAAGATGCGTGATGACGGCAAGGCCATTGTTATCATCACCCACAAGATGCATGAGGTAGAGTCTTTGTCTGACCGTGTGGCAGTACTCAGAAACGGTCAGTACATCGGCAGCATGGCAACAAAAGATACCAACGTGACAGAGATGACCAATATGATGGTAGGTCATGCTGTTACCTTAAATATTGAACGTCCTGACCCGGTAGATCCCAAACCCCGTATTGAGGTACAGGGTCTGACCGTGCGCAATGAAGAGGGAGTATTGAAGCTGGAGGATGTCTCTTTTACCGCCAACAGCGGTGAGATTCTGGGGATTGCCGGAATCTCCGGTTGTGGTCAGAAAGAACTGCTGGAAGCAATTGCCGGACTCCAGGGGACAGAGGCTGGTACCATCAGCTACGTGGAGGACGATGGCAGCAGGGAAATGCTCATCGGCAAAGATCCCCGGAAGATTGCAGAGCTGGGTGTCTCCCTTTCCTTTGTACCGGAGGATCGTCTGGGTATGGGACTGGTTGGCAACATGGATCTGACGGACAATATGATGCTTCGTTCCTTCCGCCGTGGGCACAGTCCTTTCACCAATCGAAAGCCCTCCAAGCAGCTGGCTGCGGATGTGGTAGAAAACCTGGAAGTTGTGACACCGGGTATCACCACTCCCATTCGCCGTTTGTCCGGCGGTAATGTGCAGAAGGTACTGGTGGGACGTGAAATTGCATCCGCTCCCACGGTGCTTCTCACAGCCTATGCAGTGCGTGGACTGGATATCAACTCTTCCTATACGATTTATGATCTGCTGAATAAGCAGAAGAAAAAAGGTGTGGCCGTCATCTTTGTGGGTGAAGACCTGGATGTACTGTTAGAGCTTTCCGACAGAATCCTGGTGCTATGCGGCGGACAGGTCAGCGGTATTGTGGATGCCAGAAAAACGGATAAAAATGAGGTCGGAATGATGATGACCAGAATGAGAGGCAGCGAGAACCATGAATGAGAAAAAGAAAGAACCGGTTTTCCATATCGTGAAACGGGACACCCTTCCCTGGTATAAATCCACGGGAATCCGGGCAATTGCCATTATACTGGCATTGCTTTTATGTGGAATCGTAACCACACTCACCACCGGCATCAATCCGATCCAGGTGTACGAATCCATTATTCTGGGAGCCTTTGGTTCTGTGAGAAAGACCTGGGTCACTTTTCAGAATATTGCAATTTTACTGTTGATTGCCCTGGCGCTGACTCCCGCATTTAAGATGAAATTCTGGAATATCGGTGGTGAGGGACAGGTACTCATCGGTGGTCTGGCGGCAGCAGCCTGTATGATTTGTTTAGGCAACAAACTTCCAAACGGCGTGGTCATTCTCTGTATGATTCCCGCCAGTATTGCAGCCGGAGCCGTCTGGGGATTCATTCCAGCTTTTTTCAAGGCAAAATGGAACACCAATGAAACGCTGTCCACCTTAATGATGAACTACATAGCGACACAGCTTGTGGCATTTTTTACCATTGTGTGGGAGGTGCCCAAGGGCTCCGGTAAAATCGGAATTATCAACCAGGATTCCAATGTGGGCTGGCTGCCTCAGGCGTTCGGTTCCAAATATCTGTTAAGTATCATCGTAGCAGTTGTTATCACCATTTTCATGTATATTTATCTCAACTACAGTAAGCATGGTTATGAAATCAGTGTTGTGGGTGAAAGCGAAAATACCGCAAAATATGTGGGTATCAAGGTAGAGCGGGTTATCATCCGTACGATGGTGCTTTCCGGAGCCATCTGTGGTCTGGTGGGACTGCTCCTGGTAGGAGGTATCAATCACACCATCACCACCACCATTGCAGGAGGGCAGGGCTTTACCGCAGTACTGGTTTCCTGGATGTCCAAATTTAATCCTCTGACCATGGTACTTTCCAGTTTCCTTATTATCTTTATGGACAGAGGTGCCAGCGAGATTTCCACCAGTTTCGGTTTGAACCACTCTTATTCCGATATCCTGACAGGAATTATCCTGTTTTTCATCATTGGCTGCGAATTTTTTATCCGCTACCGTTTGCAGTTCCGTAAAAAGACAGAAAAGGAGGAACAGTAATCATGTGGAACTTTTTACTTGCATTTATCCCCAGAGCAATCGTGCAGGGAATTCCTCTTTTATACGGAAGTACCGGTGAGATTGTAACAGAAAAATCCGGTAACTTAAACCTGGGTATTCCCGGTGTCATGTATGTGGGTGCCATCAGTGGTGTCATCGGCTCTTTCTTTTATGAGAGGGCAGCAGGAAGTGCGGCGGCAATGAATCCGGTGCTGGCCATTCTGATCCCCCTGTTATGCTGTCTGCTGGGATCCCTGCTTATGGGGCTGTTATATTGTTTCCTCACCGTAACTTTGCGGGCAAACCAGAACGTGACCGGTCTTGCAATGACCACCTTTGGTGTGGGCTTTGGTAACTTCTTCGGCGGTTCCCTGATTAAACTGGTAGCTTCCGATGTCCCTTCCATTGCCTTATCTGCCACCAGCGGCTATTTCAGCAAATCCCTTCCCTTTGCGGGAAAGCTGGGATGGTTTGGCAAGCTGTTCTTATCCTATGGATTTTTAGCTTATCTGGCGGTAGTAATCGCTCTGGCAGCCTCCTATGTGCTGAATCACACCCGGGTGGGGCTGCACCTGCGAGCCGTAGGTGAAAGCCCTAACACGGCGGATGCTGCGGGTATCAATGTCACCGCCTATAAATATGTGGCGACCTGTGCCGGCTGCATGATTGCAGGATTGGGCGGTTTGTACTATGTCATGGATTACGCCTGTGGAGTATGGTCCAATGATGCCTTTGGTGACAGAGGATGGCTTGCAATAGCACTTGTTATTTTTACAATCTGGAGACCAAACTTAAGTGTTCTTGCTTCCTTCCTGTTTGGCGGACTGTATATCCTCTATTTATACATCCCCACCGGTATGGATCATATGGAATATCAGGAACTTTATAAAATGATTCCCTATGTAGTTACTCTGGTAGTGCTGGTTGTGACCAGTATGCGCAGCAAGCGGGAGAATCAACCCCCTGCAAGTCTGGGACTAGCGTACTTCAGAGAAGAGCGCTGACGGAAAAAGCGGAGTTATGAAGATGACCAAGAAACAACGAGCCCGCGAAATTATTGAGCGGTTGAAAAAGGAATATCCGGATGCATCCTGTACGCTGGATTACAATGAAGCCTGGAAACTTTTAGTCAGTGTGAGGCTGGCAGCCCAGTGTACCGATGCCAGAGTCAATGTGGTGGTGCAGGATCTGTATGCCAGATTTCCTGATGTGGAGGCTTTGGCGAATGCCCCGGTGGAAGAAATTGAGGCGATCGTAAAACCCTGCGGTCTGGGGCATTCCAAGGCCCGGGATATCAGCGCCTGCATGAAAGTGCTTCGGGAAAAATATGATGGAAAGGTGCCGGATGACTTTGATAAACTGCTGGAACTTCCCGGTGTAGGAAGAAAAAGCGCCAACCTTATCATGGGAGATGTGTTTGGCAAACCGGCGATTGTAACGGACACGCACTGTATCCGTCTCACCAATCGAATGGGGCTGGTGGATGGAATCACAGATCCGAAAAAAGTAGAGATGGAACTTTGGAAACTGATTCCTCCGGAGGAGGGAAATGATTTCTGCCATCGTCTGGTGGAGCACGGCAGAGCCGTCTGTACGGCTCGTACCAAACCTTATTGTGATAAATGCTGTGTGGCAGATGTGTGCAAAAAGGTACTTTAGGTTTAGACAAGGGAGAATTCCCCAAAGGAAAGGAACGATTATGTCAGAAAAGAAAATCATGTTGGGCAATGAAGCAATTGCCCGTGGTGCCTATGAGGCAGGAGTAAAGGTTTCTGCTGCCTATCCCGGAACACCCAGTACAGAGATCAGCGAAAATATTGTGAAGTATAAGGATGTGATCTATGCCGAGTGGTCTCCCAATGAAAAAGTGGCAACAGAAGTGGCAATCGGTGCCTCCATCAGCGGTGTCCGCGCCATGTGTTCCATGAAGCATGTGGGTGTCAATGTGGCAAGTGACCCGCTTTATACCATTTCTTATGGTGGTGTCAACGGCGGTCTGGTGCTGGTGGCAGCGGATGACCCGGGGCTTTACAGCTCCCAGAACGAGCAGGATACCCGCTGTGTGGCAAGGGCAGCCCAGGTGCCCGTCCTGGAGCCTTCCGATTCCCAGGAGGCAAAGGACATGATGAAACTGGCGTTTGAGCTTAGTGAAAAATACGACACTCCTATGATTCTCCGCACCACCACCCGTCTGTCCCATTCCCAGGGTCCGGTAACATTGGAAGATCGTGTGGAAATCGAAGATAAACCCTATGAGCGCAATCCGGCGAAGTTTGTCATGATGCCCGGTAATGCCAAGGGCAGACATATTTATGTAGAAAAACGTTTAAAACAGATGGCGGAGGATGCCTGCACCATGTCCATCAACCGTGCAGAGTACGGCGACACCTCCATCGGCTTTATTGCCAGCGGTATCGCTTACCAGTATGTGAAGGAAGTATTCCCCAACGCTTCGGTTCTGAAACTGGGACTGGTTCACCCCCTGCCCCGGAAACTGATTGAGGAATTTGCCTCCAAAGTCGACCGTCTGATTGTGTTCGAGGAACTGGAGCCTGTCTACGAGGAGCAGATCAAATCCTGGGGCATCCCGTGTGAAGGAAAAGAACTGTTCACCGTACAGGGCGAGTACAGCGCCAACATGCTGCGGGAGGCAGTTTTAAAGGAAAAAGTGGAAACCAAGGCACCTGCCCAGGTTCCGGCGCGTCCTCCCATTCTCTGCCCCGGATGCCCTCACCGCAGCACCTACTATGTGCTGAAAAAGCTGGGAATCCATGCGGCAGGTGATATCGGCTGCTATACCCTGGGCGCAGTGGCACCTTTAAATGTGGTAGATACCACCGTCTGCATGGGAGCCAGCATTTCCACCCTGCATGGCATGGAGAAGGCAAAAGGCAAGGATTACATCAAGAACTGGGTGGCAGTCATCGGCGATTCCACCTTTATGCACACCGGTGTCAACTCTCTGATGAATATGGTTTATAACCAGGGTACCGGAACAGTGCTGATTCTGGATAACTCTACCACCGGTATGACAGGACATCAGGATCATGCAGCAACAGGAAAGACCTTACAGGGAGATATCGTTCCCGCCATCAGTATTTATAAGCTCTGCAAATCCATGGGCATTGAGAACGTGGTAGAAGTGAATGCCTTTGATACTGCAGCACTGGAAAAGACCATCAAAGAGGAAGTGGCAAGGGATGCGGTTTCCGTTGTGATTGTCTGTGCTCCCTGCGCCCTGTTAAAGGGACAGGTATTCCCCAACAAGTGTGTGGCACTATCTGAGAAATGTAAAAAATGCGGTGCCTGCCTGAAACCCGGCTGCCCGGCATTAACGAAAAATGCAGACGGCACAATTTCCATTGATGAGACCATGTGTAACGGCTGCGGACTTTGCAGACAGTTGTGTAAGTTTGAGGCAATCCAGGAGGTAGCAAAAGCATGACCAAGAATATTATGATCGTGGGCGTAGGTGGACAGGGAACCCTGCTCACCAGCCGTATTTTGGGAGGCATCATGGTGGATGCCGGCTATGAAGTAAAACTTTCCGAGGTACATGGAATGGCACAGCGGGGCGGAAGCGTGGTAACCTTTGTGCGCTACGGAGACACCGTAGCGGAGCCTATTGTGGAGGAAGGACAGGCAGATGTGCTGATTGCCTTTGAACGGCTGGAGGCATTGCGTTATGCCCATTTCCTGAAAAAAGATGGAGTGCTCATTGTCAATGACCAGCGCATTGACCCGATTACCGTGGTAACCGGTGCGGCACAGTACCCGGAACAAATTCTGGAAAATCTGAGGAAAGAGTACACCGTGTATTCCATCAATGCCCAGAAAAAAGCGTTGGAACTGGGAAATTCCCGCGTGTTCAACATCATCGTGCTGGGCATGGCTGCCAGACACATGGATTTCGACCGGGAAGAATGGTTAAAGGTGATTGAGAAAACCGTACCCCCCAAGACCGTGGAAATCAACAAGAAAGCATTTTTATTGGGATATCAAAGTTAAAACACAATATAACAAACGGGGGTTGCAAAGAATGATTTGGAACGAAACCAAAGAATGTATGAGTCGTGATGAACTGCAGATTTTACAGAGCAAACGGCTGGTAAAGACCGTGGACATGGTCTATCACAATGTGGAACATTATCGTAAAAAAATGCAGCAGATCGGCCTGGAGCCGGGGGATATCCGTGGCATTGAGGACTTGCACAAGCTGCCTTTTACCACTAAGGATGATCTGAGGGAAACCTATCCCTTCGGCATGTTCGCAAAGCCGAAGTCCGAGATTGTGCGTATTCACGCCAGCAGTGGAACCACAGGAAAGGCTACGGTAGTGGGCTACACCCGGAGAGATATTGAAATCTGGAGCGAGTGTGTGGCGAGAGCGCTGACCATGGCAGGAGTTACCAAGGAAGACACCATCCAGATTGCCTACGGCTATGGACTCTTTACCGGAGGTCTGGGAGCGCATTACGGTGCGGAGCATCTGGGAGCCCGGGTGGTACCCCAGTCTACCGGAAACACCAGGAAACTGGTAACCATGATGAGGGATTTTGGTGTGACAGCTATTGCCTGCACCCCTTCCTATCTGTTACATATCGCAGAGACCCTGGAAGAGATGGGGTGGCTGGATCAGATCAAATTAAAAACCGCAATCTGCGGTGCAGAGCCCTGGACGGAAAATATGCGCTTACAGATGGAAAAGAAACTCAATATCCATGCCCATGATATCTATGGACTTTCTGAGGTGATGGGACCCGGCGCGGCATGTGACTGTGCATATCATAGAGGACTTCATGTATTTGAGGATCATTTCCTGCCGGAAATCATTGATCCCGAGACCTTAGAACCTTTGGGAGAGAATCAGACCGGCGAACTGGTATTTACCACTCTGACCAAGGAAGGACTGCCTCTGATCCGTTATCGCACCAAGGATCTTACCAGTATCAACTACGGATCCTGTGAGTGCGGGCGTACCATGGCAAGAATCAGCCGTTTCAAAGGACGCTCCGATGATATGCTGATCATCCGCGGTGTCAACGTATTCCCCGGTCAGATCGAAGCTGCACTTCTGGAGCTGTCCGGAACCACACCGCATTATATGATGATAGTAGACCGTGAAGGCACATTGGATACCCTGGAAGTTCAGGTGGAAGTGGAGGAACGTTTCTTCTCCGATGAGATCAGGGAACTGGAAAAATTAAGTAAACAGATCGGTCATTCCATTCAAAATGCCATCGGTCTGGCCGTGAAGGTAAAACTGGTTGAGCCTAAGAGTATTGAACGCTCCATGGGCAAAGCCGTGCATGTGATCGACAAGCGTAAGCTGGTATAGGAGGGGTGCCTATGTATACAAAACAATTATCGGTATTTCTGGAAAACAGAGAAGGACGTCTGGAAGAGGTGTTAGAGGCACTGAAAGAGAAGTCCATCAATATCATGTCCTTAAGTCTGGCAGACACCAGCGATTACGGGATGCTGCGTATGATTGTGTCTGACCCGGAGGCGGGAAAAGAAGCACTGAAACAGCGGGATATGTCCGCTATGCTGACGGATGTACTCCGTGTGAAATTGCCACATCGCGCAGGCTGCCTTCAGGAGCTGCTGGAAAAAATCTGCGAGGCCGGTATCAATATTGAATATATGTACACCGTGTCTGCAGCAGGAGACGATGCCCAATTGATTATCAAGACCTCAGAAGCGGAAAAGGCAGAGCAGATTCTGGAGAAAGCCGGCGTGGAAATCGGGTGATCATCGATTTTCACACCCATGACTTTCCGGATGCCATCGCATCGAAATCCATTGCTCTGCTACATGGACGATATCCTTGAAGCTACTGCAGGACACCGATGCTTCAGAACCCCATTGGCAAAAGCGCGGTTTTGCCAATGGGGTTCTTTTGTTGATAAATAAGTTTAATCCAAATTTAATTTATGACTCATAATCCACTCGGTAATCGCATAGAATACCAGGATGCCGATGGCAGAAACCAGATAACCATTGCCCAGCACACGCAGGAGATAGTCTCCCATAGAGGCATAGGCGGTGTAATTCGAAGCAAAAAAGATATTCCCCATAGTCAGGTTGAGACTATTGATACTGAATGCACTGGTAAGAAAGGAAATTGCCAGGTAAAAACCGATGTAGCTTAACACTGTGCCTGCCATGGGGTGTTTTTTCCAGAGATGTCCGATGGACACGGAGGCATACAGTAACAGCGTATTGTAAAAAGCACCAACAATGAAGTTGCCAAGAAACAGTAGTGCCACCATCCATACAGGCATGCGGAACATCTCTTTTACAATGGGAATCGCCTCATGGAAAAACTGGGCGAAGGATTCCGTTAGATCAGCCCAGGTAACACCACCGTACCGGCTGCTCATGGAAATAAGCAGAA
>CAKRNW010000074.1 GCA_934371505.1 uncultured Lachnospiraceae bacterium | reverse complement strand
GATCTCATCCAGCACCTTGGGGTCGGCCTTTTCCAGTGCCTTCTCGTAAAGCGGCATATTGTCGCAGTCGGGCAGCTTCTCATACAGCGCCTCCATTTGGGCGTCCAGCTCGTTCAGCTCCTTGATGTCTGCCAGAAGCGTTTCCTTCTCCGCTTCCATCAGGGCATTGGTGCTGCGGATAAATGCCGCTTCGTCAAAGTTTGTGAAGTCGTAGTCGTCAGGCAGGGCGTTGCAGATTTCGTCCAGCTTTTCCCACAGCGCTGCGTTTCTTTGGAAGATGGCGTCGCTCTTCTCTTCCACCGCCTCGATCTGCTCCCAGATGGCGTCCTCGTTCTCGGTTGCGATGGCAATTGCAGGCTCTGCCGTGTCAGGCGCAGCCGCCAAAGCTGCGGTTGATGCGCCGATGGCAGATACCATCAATGCCAGTGCCAGCATAAAGCTCCAAACAATTTTCTTTTTCATGGTATGTTACGCTCCTTTTTTGAAGTATTTGTGGTTGTGTATCAACCTTGTCTGTAGCATACCAGAAGCTGTATTGAAATTCCCCCATGAAAGTGCGGGGAAAGTGTCACAAAAGTGCCACAGCTTTTCCCATATCATGGATACCATAAATTCCTCAAAAATAAAAAATCCCCTAAATGCGAATATCTCTGGTCAAGGGGATTAACCAGAGATACTCTAGGGATTTGGGAAATTTCTATCAAATAAAAGATAATGTCAAATTCAGCAAGTCATCTAACTGACTTTAAAAATATTATAGCACTTTTTTCCCTCTGTGCCCACCCATTTTCGACTGTTTTATTCCCATTTTCGCATTACTTTTGCGGTTTTTGACGAATTTGGGGAATTAGTTTCCTCCTGTCTGGTATTCTTTATAGGTATCCAGAAGTTGTTTCCGCTCTCGTTTCCGGATGGGAACCAGTTCATTGTTCATCAGTACAAAGTCCGTGGCGGCAGCCTTTACAATGTGATCCATATTCACCAGATAACTCTGGTGACACCGCAGGAAACGTACATCCTTTAGCTGTTCCTGAATCTCTGAGAGCTTCTCGTAAATAGGAATGATCCCCTGATTCGTGGTATGAAACAGCACACGCTTATCCTCTGATTCCACATAGAGAATGTCTTTATAATGAATCATGTACTCTTTATAGTTGGAACGCACCTTGATGTAACGGGTCTGATAAACCGGTTTTTTCTGTAAAAAATAATCAATCAGCGCACTGATCTTTGTGGCATCAAAGGGCTTTACCAGATAGCCGAAGGCAAACACTTCATAGCTGGCTAACGTAAAGTCCATACTGGAAGAGCAGTAGATAATTTCCAGTTCCGTATCAATCTTTCGAATTCGTTTTCCTGTTTCAATTCCATTTAAATCGCCCATGATAATGTCCAGAAACAGAATGGCATACTTTCCCGGCTGATGCCGGGCAAGAAATTCTTCTCCGGAACTGAAATGTTCCGCAAGGATCTCCAGATTATGTACCTTAAACATGGCGATCAGGATTCTCTCCAGAATCTTTCTGTCCACTATACTGTCATCACATATGGCAATGTGAATCATTTCCCTACTCCCTTTCCAACCAGGCAATCACTTCCTGCAGCGAATCGCACTTTCTGCAGATTTTGCCCTGTAATTCCTCATCCGGTTGTTGTAAATCCGGCACCATGATTACTTTCATTCCTGCGCTGTATGCGGAACGGATTCCGTTTGGGGAATCTTCAATTGCATAGCAGGCTTCTGGACTCTGACCGATGCTCTCGCAGGCCTTCAGATAAATATCCGGCTGCGGTTTAGAGTGCTCTACCATATCCCCCGTGGTAAGCGTCTCGAAATAGTCGCGAATTCCGGCTCTTTCCAGATGATGACACACGGACTTCCTGCTGCTGGACGAGGCCATGGCAATTCGATAGCCATGACTCTTCAGCCACTCCAGGATTTCCCGGACACCTGGTTTCATTGGCATTCCTTCCCGTTCTATGGTTTCCAGCATCAAAAGTTCTGTCTTTTTTCGATACTCCTGATAGGGGAAATCCTTCCCCAGCATTTCCTCTGCTACCCTGACACAGTCATTGGCATTCCGCCCGACACATGCCAGAATCGCTTTCTGCATCTGTTCCCTGTCGGCTCCGATCTCATCCGCAAAGGACATCCAGCAATCACTACAAAGGCGTTCTGTATCAAACAGAACGCCGTCCATGTCAAAAATAACCGCTCGCATGTTGTCTCCACTCACAGACCTAGTCCTCATATCCGTTGGGATTGTGGCTCTGCCAGTTCCAGGAATCTGCGCACATATCCTTAATTCCATACTGTGCTTCCCATCCCAGTTCTCTCTTTGCCTTGGAGGCATCGGAATAGCATGTAGCGATGTCCCCTGCTCTTCTGGGTTTGATGGAGTAGGGAATCTTCACGCCGGTGGCTTCCTCAAAGTTCTTTATAATATCCAATACACTGTATCCGGTTCCTGTGCCGAGGTTGTAGATGGAAAGTCCGGAATGATCCTGAATCTTTTTCAAAGCCTTCACATGTCCCACAGCCAGATCTACTACATGGATATAGTCCCGCACGCCGGTTCCGTCCGGAGTATCATAATCGTTTCCGAATACACCCAATTCCTTTAATTTACCTACAGCTACCTGGGTAATATAGGGCATCAGGTTGTTGGGAATTCCGTTGGGATTCTCTCCGATCAGACCACTCTTGTGTGCTCCGATGGGATTGAAATAACGCAGTAATACCACATTCCATTCCGGATCTGCCTTCTGGATATCCATTAAGATCTGCTCCAGCATGGATTTCGTCCAGCCGTAAGGATTGGTGCATTGTCCTTTCGGACATTCCTCCGTAATGGGAATAATGGCCGGATCTCCATATACCGTAGCGGAAGAAGAAAAAATGATGTTCTTGCAATCATGTCTGCGCATCACATCCACAAGAGTCAGGGTTCCTGTAATATTGTTGTTATAGTATTCCCAGGGCTTCTGTACCGATTCTCCCACCGCTTTGAGACCAGCAAAATGAATGCAGCAATCAATCTTTTCTTTGGTAAAAATTTCTTCCAATGCAGCCCGGTCGAGGATATCAGCCTTGTAAAAAGGAACCGGTTTTCCGGTCAACTGTTCCACTCTTTTTAAGGATTTCTCGCTGGAATTGCTTAAATTGTCCAGCACAATTACCTCATATCCGGCATTCTGTAGTTCTACTACGGTATGGCTTCCGATATAGCCAGCTCCGCCTGTCACTAAAATTTTCATAATGTCTCCTTTCTATAACTAGGTATTCATTAAAATCTATGTAAGATCAACAGGTTCCTTTGCGTACCTGAAAATGTTCCGTCAGTTCTTTTAAGATCTGTGCCTGATTTGCCAGTTCCGTGGATGCGGCTGCATTCTGTTCGGATACGGCAGAGCTGTTCAGTAGCATTTCTGAAATATTCTGGGTTTCATCCTTGATCTTGATCACGGCTTCCGCTTCTTCCTGTGCATTGCCGGATACTTCCGCAATCTTGCCGGAGATTCCCTGGGTCACCCTGACGATATCATCAAAGGTTGCAACCGTTCCCTTCACCTTGTCCTCGCCATCCTGTACTGCCCGGATGGTGCTGGCGATCATGTTCTGGATCCGTTCCGTGGAATCTGCGGATTCCATTGCCAGCTCCTTAATGCTCTGTGCCACAACAGCGAACCCTTTGCCTGCAGTACCTGCCCTTGCTGCCTCTATGGAGGCATTCAGTGCCAGGAGATTGGTCTGGGAAGCAATTCCCTTCACCGTATCACTGATTTCCTTGATCTCTTTGGAACAGCGGGAGATGATATCCATCGCTTCGGATACCCGGTTCATCTGCTGCTTCTGTTCACCCACAATGCTTTCTGCTTCATGGATGAGGGTACTGGCTTCCTTAAGATTTCCTGCCGTGGTCTGCACGGATCCGGCTACGTGTTCGCTCATATCAACGAGCACCTGGACGCTCTCTGCCTGTCTGCTGGTTCCCTCTGCCAGCTCCTGTACCGCTGCTGCGATCTGATCCGAGCTTTCTGCCACTGCCCCTGCGGATTTCTCTACCTTATCAAGTACCTCACTGATGTTATTGGCAAATCCGTCAATGGAAGATTCAATCGGTGCGAAGTCTCCAAGGAATGTGATATTGCTCTGTGCGGTCAGGTTCCCGTCGGCGAATTCCTGCATTTCTTCCCGGATGGCATTCACATACCTGCCAAGCTCCTGTACGGCAAACTGCATGGAATCCCGTAACGTTACCAGCTCTGTCACACTGCTCTTACAGTCAAAGGTCAGATCTAAGTGCCCTTCCGCCAGCTTCGCAGCCTTGCCGGAAATACACTCTAACACCCTGGTTACCTGCCGGTCAAAGAAACGGTAGACATCCCCGATGCCATGGACGACAAATGCCATACAGATAAAGCAGACAATCCCGCCGATCACCAGCAACAGGATGAAGTGGATCTGGCTGTCCGCCACACGTTCCATGCCGGCATCAATCTCTTCCGTAAGCTCTGCTACCAGCTGCTCCACAGCAGGAGCCGTGGTATTTAAGAAGATCTCCTGTTTCCCGGCACTCTCCCCACCCGGCAGGGAGAGGATCTCCTGTGCGGATGCGTGGATCTGTTCGTGCAGACTCTGTATCTGTGAAATGAATGCCTGCTTCCTGGCATCGTTCCGGTTCTCCTGTGCATAGATGAACTGTCCCAGTGCACACTGGGTCGGATCTAAGGTGCCTTTAAAGTCCTGTCCGTAATTCAGTGCCATGTCAAGATCGGTCACCCACTGGTAATGTGCCACCTCTGCTTTGTAGAGGTCTGCACCATATTTTACTTCGTTAATGATGTCCTGGTCGGTGTTCCACAGCTGGATGATAATGGCGACAATCAGGACTAACAGCACTGCCATGGCTGCTATGATCCGTCCAAAGAGGCTTTTCAGTTCTTCCCTGAGGGGTCTTGTTCCGTTGTTTTCCTTTTTCATCGGTTTCTCCTTATTATCCTTTAGGCGTTTGCAAAACGCCAAGCACCACATAAATACGGTATTTTTTGTCGTTAAAACAAAATATCTCCTCAAGGTTTATGGTAAAATAGAGTTGACTGGAAACTAAATACCAATCCCCCTTAAAGGAGATATACTTATATAATAACACATAAGCAGCTCACTTTGGCAGAAGTTTTTGAAGATTGTCAAAACAAATTCGACAACGACAACGATCAGTTTCTTTCTCTTCTTGGCGAAGCCATTAACCTTGATAAAATTGTTCCTTCAAAAATATTATAATTCTACTCCGTTTTCCTGAAGAAGTTTTCTGGCAGATTCCACAGAATCCACACCGGTTTTGTTTTTAATAGGCGCAAACTCATGATTACGCACTACTTCAAAGGGAAGACAGCTGTCCTCCATATGAATCATGTCCAGCACCAGTGTCTCAAATTTATAGCCGTTAGGTTCCTCCGGCTTAATACGTTTTCCCTGCTCATCCATGTAAGGGATCTTTTTCTCCACCACATGAAGGGGCAGCTTGCGGTCCACAATATTATACAGGTCTGCCACGCGGAACAGGTAGTTTAAAATCACGCCGAAATTATAAACACGCTCCCCTTTTTCATCCAGAGTGTTCATCAGTTCATCCGTCAGCTCATAGTATTCGATAATGGAAGGTCTGTTATCTTCCAGACACATTACGCCCACTTTTTCATCCGGGGCAACTTTTTTAACCACCTTGGATCCCACAGCTGCCTGTTGTTCAATCAGTGCTCCCACAAAAACAGGGTCCGCAATGCGCTGCAGCACATTATCCACCGCAAAAACATTCAGGTATTCGATACCGGCTTCCTTTACTTTATCCAGCACGTTCCAACGCTTCATGGAACTGAACCAGCCACCGTTTCCGTTGGGTGACATTGCTACCACTCCGGGAGCCTCCATATATACCTTTCCCTGATAGTCTGTCGCCGGTGCCATCTCCTGCATGAAGAAGGTTACATAGTCTTCTTTATAACCGAAATATTTTTTCTCTTTTAAAAATTTAGTGGTTGCTGCATGGTTTTTATCACTGGTCATGACAAACAGGTGAATCCATGTACCGGTCTCCTCCACCACATCCAACAGGTTACGGATGATTCTCTCAAAAATATACATATCCTTGGTAAGGCCGATATTGTACATTCCCTTGGGGTCATCGCTCCCCAGCCGGGTTCCCATTCCTCCTGCCAGAAGCACCGCTCCCACTTTTCCGGCTTGAATGGCCTTCACACCGGCTGCGTAAAATTTCTCTTTATTTGCCTCAATCTCTTCCAGCTGCATGGTGGGCAGGGGAGAGATCACACCGCGTTTTCCACTTTCCTGTCTATTTTCCAGCTCATGAAGCACGGAGAAGTCACAGTTCCCAATCTGCGCCAGCAGATTTTCCTGCTGTTCCTTCGTGAGGGTATCATAGTCTTTCAGAATATGTTCCTGTCCATACTCCTCTAACAGCTTTTTGGCTTCCTCAAAATTCATATCCCGAACTCCTTCCGGCAATCTGTTTTCCGACTGCTATCTCATCTTATCATATTATAGTTCTCTTTACCAGTCTTGAAACAGATTACATGATCCATGTCGTCACATGATCTTTCTTTTCATCTTTCCAGTATGCCTCATTCATGCTGTCCAGATGTTCTTTCGTCCAAAGCCCCGGAGCTCCGCCGGTATGAAGAAAAATGGCATTGGAATCTGCAGGAATAATTTCCTTTTCAAGAAGATCCACAAACCCGTGAAGTACTTTTCCAGTATAGCATGGATCTGTAAAAATTGCATCCGTGCGGGCCAAAAGCTCAATGTAACGCTGGGTGATGTGATCCGGTTCATTGTAGCCTGTACCGCCGTAAAAGTTCTCACCCTCTCCCAGCTCCAGGTGGATCTCTTCTTTTTTGCAGTGAATGCCCATTTCAAAGGTGTCTGCCATTTCGTTGATAAAGTCTACTGTTTCCTCAATGGGCCGCATGTCCGGTTCAATGGGGATTCCGATAACCTCAAAGGGAGCGTGATAATACTTGGCTCCTGCCCATAATCCTGCAAAGGTTCCTGTAGATCCATAACCGGCCACCAGATAATCTGCATGGATCTTCTGTTCCTCCATCTGTCTCATAATCTCCGGAATCGCCTGAATATAGCCGGCAGAACCGATGGGGGTCTGACCGCCGATAGGGATGTTTAACACCTTTTCCCCCCTGGCTTCATATTCCGCTGTGATCTTCGCTGCACAGTCCTCCAGATACTTTTTCCTGGCTGCTTCCTGTTCCTCCTCGGGAAGTAACTGTGCCCCGGACATATCCACAAAGTGAAGATCCGCGCCCATAAGACGATCCAGTAACAGATTACCGGAAAGCTGTTCCGGCTTCCGGCCCTTCAGAACCAGAATCGGTTTCAGCCCGTAGCGGACGGCTGCTGCCACCGTAAGTCTGCCGTGGTTGGTCTGCACGCCGCCGAAGGTCATCAACGCCGTGTATCCGTTATCCAGGGCGTACTTCACCATATAATCCAGTTTTCTGGTCTTATTTCCTCCCATCGCCAGGCCTGTCATGTCGTCTCTTTTGATATAGAGCTTTCCTTTTCCCAATTCTTTGGTCAGTCCCGGCAAATACTCTAAGGGAGTATTGATATAACCGGTGGGTACTCGTTGCAGATTTTCCAGTTTCATAATGATGCTCCAATCTTTTCTTACTTTCTCCGTATCCGGTGAAGCTGCGGCTGCAGGGTGATTTTGGGGATAACCACACCCTCCTCCCGGGTTAGGACATAAGCTACCGCCTCTGCGATCTGCTCCGGTTTCAAATAACTTCCCGGCTCCTCTCCCTGCTCAAAATTTGCATTGCGGTAGAGCCTTGATACCGTCATATCCGGCTGGATGGTGGTCACCTTTAAGCCGTACTTTCTGTTCTCTGCAAAAATGCTGTCTCCAAAGCTGGTAAGTCCCGCCTTGGTTGCCCCGTAAGCACAGCCATGAGGGTTGATTTCCTCCGCAGTGACAGAGGAAATATTGATAACATAGCCGTGATTGGCTTTTAATATCCTGAGAAGCTGTCCGGTGAGAATCATGGGAAGCTCCAGATTCGTGCGCACCAATTCCATGATCTGGAGTGGATTTAGTTCCTCATGAAGACCATAGTACCCCACCCCGGCATTGTTGACAAGTACACGGATATTCTGTCTGTCAGGGATTTCCTGCAGGCGTCCCAGCACGTCCCGGGTTTCCAGTAAATCCCCTTCCAGGGGATGAAAACCGGGATACTTTTCCAGTAATACCCCGGTTTCCTGTCTGGAAAAATCTCTTCCAAAGCCATAAACCTCATATCCAAGTTTACATAATGTATCACTGATGGCAAGCCCGATTCCCGAGCTTGCTCCAGTGACTACCGCAATCTGTTTCATATCCGTTTTCTCGATTCTTTTATATAAGATAAGTCTTATTCCGCACTTCGAAAGTCCCGGTAGATTTTTTCTGTCGGCAGACGCATTTCCAGTTCCTTTACCAGCCAGGTTTCCATCTCCTCCAAAAGATGCCTGGGATATTGATAAACCCCACCCACATTTTCAAAAGGAAATTGTACCACTGCCGCACAGGGCTTACTTTTTCTCAGTTTCTTCAAATAATCCTGGGAAATGCGGAAGGAGCCTACACTGACATCCTGCAGCAATTCCCACTTTGCCCCTGCCTTTTGGAAGCTTTGATCTGCCTGTACCAGCAGTTCTTTGTATGCCTGCTGCCAGTCCGGCACATAAAGCATGGGATCAAAACACAGGCGGATGGGATGCCCCTTTTGAAGTCCTGCTATGGCACAGTCCAGACGCATTGCCGCCGGTGCAGTTCCATGTTCACTTTCCATAATCACCTGTTGCGGTGACAGGGTAAACGCATAAATAACCCGGGGAGAAACCGGTAAGTTCTCCCACATGCTTTTATTCCCGCTTTTGGTCCGGATCTCAATTCTCAGTCCCGGTTGTGTTTTGGCAAATTCCGCCCATCGCTTTCCGTATCCGCACACACCTTCCAATGCCAGTAAATCCGCATCGTAGGAAACGCATACATAGAGATTGCGCTTCTGCAGTTCCCCTCGTATCGCATCAAAATAATCTTCCAGATTCACAAAAACCACCAGATGCCCCGACGGATACATCCCCTTCAAATAACAGTAGTCGCAATCAAACACACAATTCATCATGGTGGAGCAATAATAAAAATTAGCGTTACCGAAGTCCTGGCATACCGTGGACGCCTCATATAGAAAATGCTCCGTCTTTTCCGCAAGAATCATGGCCTGCCCGGCATGCTGCCTCACATAATCCTGGCCTCTTCTGCAAAATACATCCTTATAGTGGTCAATCAGAATCACCCGGGCTTTGGGAAAATGGGCAAGAATCTCCCGGGTTCCCGGCAGGTTCTGTACCCGGTGTTCCACATAAATGTGGGAAAACCGATGGCTGTCCGATGTTATTCCCTGGTCGCAACACTCGTCTTTTAAGCTGTGCAAGATACCCTTTCCCCTCCTTTTTATCTCTGCAGGGCAGGATGCCTGCTGCCCGGTCTTCCTCCAGAATGGTGGTCAAATCCACCCCTGCCAGTTTAGCATAACGCACCAGTTGTTCCACTTCCGCTGCCATGGTGACAGAGCAGTGCAGTTCTTCCTTCAAGCGTTCTGCCTCCGGATTTCTTTCCTCTGTTTCCTTTTCCGGTTGTTTTTCCATCATGTGATTGAAAAATGGAAGAAGTTCCTCTTTTGCCCCACTCATCAAACTATGAATTGTCCCCGGCCGGTATTCCTGTCTGGCAGTTTCCCCCATTCCATGATCAGAAACCACTTTCAAGAAAAGCATCTGATCCGGTCGGTAAAAACGACTACCCGCCTGATAAACAGCGGCAGCCTCCATGTCAAAAACCACATTTTCCGCTGTTATGATTTCTTCTGCAGAAGCCGGTTTGCTGCCAGTATGAATTTCCACCTCACGGAAAGGGTGGCGGAACAAAATATCCGGGTAGCAGATTCGACCTGTGATTTCATCCCAGATCTTATTGCCCAGCGTCACAGTGCCTACCGGGAATTTCTCTCCGCTGCCACAGCTGCCGATATTGATCAGTAAGCCTTCTTCTCTTCGATCGTCCCGGGCAGCCAGATACCCCACTGCTGTGGCAGCAGGTATTGCTCCTGGTCCGGTGATCACCAGTGTCAGCTCAGGATGCATTTCTTTTCTGCTCTCATAGATGGGAAAGGCATGGATCTCCGGATTCTTTTTCAACTGGAAGGCTTCTATCAGAAATTGCGCTTCCTCATAAAGGGCACAAAAAAAATAAACCATTCCTTTTATCTCCGTGTATGTTTTTGTTCCAAAATAGTGTATACTGAATGTAAGAACGCTATGGAGGATTTCTCATGAATTTACATATAGATAAAGTAAAAAAACTGATTTGTGCGACTACCTGTGCCGCTGTTCTCTCTTCCACCCTGTCTGCCGCCGCTGCAGAGCCGGTAACGCCGGACACTTTCGACTATGAGCAATATGCAGACAGATATCCCGATCTGAAACAGAATCTTGGCTATGATAAGAATCTGCTCTGGTATTACTATGAAACCTACGGTAAAGAGGAGGGAAGGATTCCCGGTGTCACTCCTGCAGCCTATTTAAATCTGCAGAACTTTGACGCTGCCGCCTACGCAACTGCCAACCCCGATGTGGCTGCTGCCCTGGGAAATGACCGTCAGATACTGTTAAACCACTATCTGACGGTGGGTTACAAGGAAGGACGCATTGCCCACGGTCTGAATGATGTGACCGATGCCAAATGCCAGGCCTATCTCCTGGCTCATCAGATTACAAACGACTCTATGACGGATATGGAAAAGATCAAGGCCGTCCATGACTGGATTATTACCAGCACTTCCTATGATTACGACAATTACAAAGCCGGAACCGTTCCCTACAAGAGTCACACCATGGCCGGTGTCATCCAGGACGGAGTTGCCGTCTGTGATGGCTACTGTAAGGCATTTCAGTTTTTCATGGATGTATTGGGTATCGAATGTGAAATCCAGACCGGTCAGAACCATGCCTGGAACCGGGTCAAAACAGGTGGCCGGTGGTATCTGGTGGACTGCACCTGGGACGACCCTATCTACTACTATAATGGTGTGCGCCAGGAAGTCCTGGCATACCGCTATTTCATGGTTCCGGAACAATAAGTACGTTACTGTTTCTGGCTGTCCAGCAATTCCTGTAACGCTTCATCTCCCACACTGATCCAGGCATCTTCCTCGTCTGCATTCAGACCAAGATACTGGGCAGAACCATGCCTTTCTCATTTCTTAATAGTCCACTTCCATCAGACAAAGACCCATGGCCGGTGCAGTGGGACCCGCT
>CAKRNW010000073.1 GCA_934371505.1 uncultured Lachnospiraceae bacterium | reverse complement strand
ATATTGGGGGGCGGAATCACGATGGTAAAGGGTTTACGGGTGCGGTCTACTTCCGCATGGAAGTATTTCCTGTCCAGCCAGTTCTGGTAGATGCGGTCCTCAATCCCCTTGGGATCGTAGGTCTTGGCAAGTTCTCGTTTCATGTTGGGATTCTCCTTTTTTGATAAAGTGGGAAGTCTGGCATCCTTGCGGAGCATTTTATTGCATCGGAAGGAATTTCCTATGCAATGAAAAAAGCCCTCTGCCAAACTTCGTTTAGCAAAGGGCGCTTATCTCAAACGCGGTACCACCTTCGTTTAAAAGGAATTCACATTCCTTTCCTCTGTGACTTCTCTCCTGAGGGTTCAAAGTCTGATTCGTTAACGCAAATCACGCGGGAAAACTTACTGTGCCAATTCCTCAGCTTTCGGCTTTCCGGTTCCAAAGCTACCTTCCATGTGCCTGCCACAGATTCTCGCAGCGTGTTCCGAATCCCTCTCTGAGTGACGGTGGACATGTACTCCTCTTTGTCATTACCTTTTACAAATATGTTTTAAATATAGTAAGTTTTACGGGGTTTGTCAAGAGTGAGGCTGCGACTTCCTTATAACATGCCATTTCCCGCTTCTATTAGAACCCTCCCGTTCAAGCACTCCATCCTCCTGCAATTCTTTCATCATTCTTTGCACCTGCTTTCTGGTAAGCACAAATTCTTCCATAAGCATGGTCTGCGTCATTGATGGATTCTCTGCCAACTTGTCTACTATACTCTGCTTTCTTTCGGCTCCTTTTTTTGGCTCCTTTTTTCGGCTCCTTTTCGGCTCCTTTTCGGCTCTCGTCTCTAAAAATCCTTGATGAATGAACAGTCTTGAAATGAAATAACTATGGGCATCGTCAGTTTCAAACTCCGGTTTAGGTGAACCGTTTTCTTCCAGTGCCCTCAATATTTTGCCAAACCCTGTATTTCTGCCCTCGGTTAAGTGTAACTCCTTAAGAATATCACCAATTCGCCGGTTTCTGTATCGACGATTTGATACCTTATATTTTCTTAACCCTTCCTGCGTAACAGACCTGTCAGGACCTGGAAAACTGACAATTTCAATCATTTCTCTCTCAACTCTTACCTCTATTGGTTCTCTAATGTCGTATGCTCTGTGATACACTGCATTGGACAAAGCCTCCTCCAAAGCTGCATAGGGATAGTTAAATGCCCAGTCTGATTCTGCCTTATCAGCCGTTTTCACAATTTTCTTTGTGATAATGGAATTCCTTATAAACTGCAATGCCTCTCTAAGCTGCTGATGAATGGGACCCTTGAATGTATTCTCTATAATTTTGTCTCCACCCAATCCATCGGGAAACTGTACCACATCAATCTGCGTGCATGGGAAAAATTTGTCCGGTTCCATACAGAAGAACATTAACCCTACATTTTTGGGTTTTATATATTCCGGCAGATTGCTTATAATGTTCATGTCTCTGCACACTTCCTCAAAATCCCCTGTCTTTGCATTTTCATAGAGAGAACTATTGACTTCCTTCAAATAATTTTGAATCAATGTGATATTCAGGTCAGACATTTCTGCCTGATGATTGACCCTGTCATCAAAAGGTACTCTATTGGCAAGATTAAACAAATCCTTTTCTTCATCATCGGAAGGCTCCACAGTATTGGACGCTTTGCGAATATAATGAATACGTTCTTTATTGTCCTTATCCATTGTTTTGGGTGACGAATATGGTCTATTATCACCGCCTGGACACCATATCACAATAAATTTCCTGTTCTGATAGGATTCAACCCCTATAATGGGTGTATATGCGGGTCTAATCAGCTTGCACTTCGCATAAATGTTTTTCTGGTAGGCATCCAGTTTATCTGAAGAAACACCCCTCAGCGGATATACCGGTTTCCCATTTTTTTCGCTGACGCCTATTACAATGTATCCTCCACCCCAGTTATCAAGGTCATTCGCAAATGCACAAATCGTTTTTAATGATGCCGCTGCATCCCATGTTTCTTTATATTCAATTCTCGCCCATTCAACTACTTCTCCTGACAAAAGAGATTTCATATTTGTCGGTATTGCCATGTAGTGATTTTTCCTCCCTATAATAGTTTTTGCCTATTAAAGATAATTTTAACATCCAAATTTCATGTCTGCAATTATAACTTAAGTATTTGAAATTCTGACTGGTATGATGAAAAAAATGTAAACTGGTACTGTTGCATTTCATTTCTTTCATTATAATAAGGCACAGTGATGCGGTGAAGTGCATCGCAAAACAAAAAGCGCCACGCGCTTGGAAATGAGGAAGCTTATGAAAAATGAAAAAGTTATGAAAATCGTTTATGTGGGGCTGTTTGCCGCATTATCCTATGTGGTGTTTACCTTCCTGCAGATTAAAATCACCCTTCCCGGAGGCGATGCCACTTCCATCCATCTGGGAAATGCGGTCTGTGTTCTGGGTGCCCTGTTACTCGGTGGACCTCTGGGCGGTCTTGGCGGTGCCATCGGCATGACCATCGGTGACCTCTTTGATCCGGTCTATGTAGTATACGCTCCCAAGACTTTTATCCTGAAGCTCTGCATCGGTCTGATTACCGGACTCATTGCCCACAAACTTGGACATATTACTACGGAAACCGATACGAAAAAGGTGTTCCTGTGGACAACCCTGGCTGCCATCGGTGGTTTATTATTTAACGTTATCTTTGACCCTCTGGTTGGCTACTACTACAAGCTGCTCATTCTGGGTAAACCCGCCGCAGATCTGACTCTGGCATGGAATGTGGCTGCAACCTCCATCAATGCAGTAACCTCCACCATCGTTTCCGTTGCGGTCTACATGGCACTGCGTCCGGCTCTGAAAAAGTCCGGTCTGTTCCTTACTATTGGTAAAAAGAAAGAAAACTGACATGAAACGTATTGCACTCATCAATGATTTATCCGGGTTTGGCAGGTGTTCTTTAACAGCTGCCATTCCTGTTATTTCCACACTGGGCGTCCAGGCCATTCCCCTGCCCACCGCTGTTCTCTCGGCACAGACCGGATTTGGAGATTATGCCTGCAAAGATTTGACCACAGAGCTGACCTCTTTTGCAGAAAAGTGGGAAGCAATGGGCGCACACTTTGACGGCATCTACTCCGGCTATCTCGCCAATGTCTCCCAGCTTTCCTGCGTCCGGAATTTTCTGGAACGTTTCCATTCTTCTGACACTCTGTACCTGGCAGACCCGGTCATGGGTGACCTGGGACAGCGTTTTCCCATGTTCCAGGACGATTTTCTGGCAGGGATGCGGGAGCTGACCAGACAGGCGGATGTCATCACCCCGAATCTGACGGAAAGCTGCCTGTTGGCAGATGAGTCCTACGAATCACTCTATGCCGCTTCCTCCTCCAAAAAGGAACTGTTAGACAAAGTCGGTAAGCTGGCACACACCTTGCAAAAACAGGCACTGCGCCCCCAGACTGTGGTTATCACCGGAATTTTGTGGGAAGGAAAAGACACCACCACCATTGGAAATCTGGCACTGGCTGATTCTTCTCCCGCCTATGTAGAGTCCACCTACACCGGAACCAGTTACTCCGGCACCGGAGATTTATTCGCCTCGGTGCTCTGTGGCTGTCTGCTCCGGGGACTTTCCGTGGCTGATGCCATGAAAAAAGCAGCCTCCTTTTTAGAGGCTGCCATCTCCGATGCACAGGCACAGCAGATTCCCCGAAATGAAGGGGTTCCCTTTGAATCCCATCTGGAAATGCTGCGCCTGTAAATATTTTTTATCGTAGCTATTCAGCACCACATTCGCAAAACCGCTGTTTCACAGCTTTCCTTTTGTCCATATGGTTCTGAATTGTTACATTTTCCAGTACTGCACAGAGTATGCCGGGAGGTTGCTTCCTCCGGCAAATTCGTGCGTGGTATCTGTCAGCAGCTCTGTCGCTGTAGCACATCCCGCATCAAAATATGCCATGAAATCAGCTCCATCGGCGTTGATTGCAACCAACACCCGCTCCCCGTCACAGTTTCTCTCAAAAATACACTGTTTATTGGTGAGAAGTATACTGCGGAATCCACCATAATTCAGTGCCTTACTATCTGCTTTCACCTGGGCAAGCTTACTGATGAAATCCGTCAGTTCATTCCACTCCGGCTTATCAAAATGCACCCGCAGTGCCGGGTCTCCCTGGGATTTATCCGCCTTTGCCCCCCACTCGCTTCCATAATAGACGCAGGGCATTCCCGGCATCCCGAAAACCATGCCGTAAATCAAAGGCAGATGCGCCGGATTCTGCAGGACACTGGCAATACGGGACACATCGTGATTGTCCACGAAGTTCCACAAATGCTTTCCTTTATATAGAGTCCAGTTTTCCGGTCCGTACTGCCGTAGAAGGGAATGGTTGATTTCAAACATATTCATGCTGTTAAAGCTGGAATGTAACCCTTTGTAGCACTCGTAGTTGGTGACGGAGTGGAGCTTGTCATCCCCCATCATCCGGTTGTAGTCGCCGTGGAGCATCTCTCCCACCAGGAAAAAGTCCGGTTTCCAGCTATCGCAGGCGCCACGCAGACAACGGACGAAATCTTCGGTAAGGCAGTACGCCACATCCAGACGCAAGCCGTCAATATCAAATTCATCAATCCAGAATTTCACAGAGTCTAACAGGTAATCTACCACTTCGGGATTCCACAGATTCAGCTTGACCAAATCATAGTTGCCTTCCCAGCCCTCGTACCACAGACCGTCATTGTAATTGGAATTGCCATCCAGGGCAATCCGGGCAAACCAGTTAAGATAGGGAGAATGTTCCCGGTTCTTTAACACATCCTGAAATGCCCAGAATCCACGCCCTACATGATTAAACACGCCGTCCAACAACACCTTGATGCCATTTTCATGGAGTGCTTTCACTAAATGTTTTAAGTCCTCGTTGTCTCCCAGACGGCAATCCACCTGACGGTAATCTCTGGTGTTGTAGCCATGGGTATCCGACTGGAACACCGGGCTTAAATAAAGACCTCCGATATGTAATTTTTTCATGTGAGGAATCCATTCCTCAATCTGTTTCAGCCGATGCACCGTCTGCCCATCATTTTCAAAGGGTGCTCCGCAAAATCCCAAAGGATAAATCTGATAAAATACGGTTTCGTATGCCCACATGGTTCTGTCTCCTTACTTTTTTCGTTTTGTTTCTGTCTGAAACAGCTTGCTTTTAGAATACCACGCTCTGGTGTTTTAGTAAATCAAAGTCTCGTTCCAGAAAGTATTCAGAGCTATGTTATGTAACCGTAATACCTTGTAGCAACATATTGACTGGTTCAGTACCAGTGCAATTTGTCTTGCAAGTGTCTAATAATTTGCAATGTTATCCACATATGCACAATCTGTTTTTTATGGTGAAATGCCACTTATCCACATAGATATCCACTTATACACACCTGTCACCCAGATCTAACATGCGTGTCATTCTTTCAGAAACGTGCGTTATTTATCTCTTAATTATATTTTTGTCGAAAATTCGCCTAATTTGACCATTTTTTTATTCCTTGTTTGCAAGGTTTTATGTAACCCTAAAAATCGGGTAATTTTAGGGATGCTCCAAAACAAAAGATTATCGGATCCAGAAAAATATGATAAGATAATGACGGTAACATTGATGAAAAAACACAAAGATAAAGAAAAGAAACAGAAACCAGGAGTAAGAAGAAAATGGAATTGAAAATTGGATCCCATGTGGGAATGAGCGGAAAAGAAATGTTTGCCGGTTCCGTAAAGGAAGCACTGTCCTACGGTGCCAATACCTTTATGGTGTATACCGGAGCACCTCAGAATACAAGGAGGAAAGAATTAAAGGATTTAAATATCGAGAAGGCAAAGGAACTGATGAAGGAGGGGGGCATCTCTGAATTTATCGTCCATGCTCCTTATATCATCAATCTGGCAAACACGGTGAAACCGGAGATCTTTGAACTGGCAGTCACTTTTCTGGACACAGAACTGACCCGAAGTGCCGCCATGGGTGCAAATGTGATGGTTCTCCATCCCGGTTCCCATGTGGGTGCAGGAATTGATGCAGGAATTGCCCGTATCTGTGAAGGGTTAAACACCGTTTTTGAACAGGACCAACACTGCTATGTGGCACTGGAAACTATGGCTGGAAAAGGTTCGGAACTGGGTTGTACCTTTGAAGAACTGGCCCGGATTTACGATGGAGTAAAGAAAAATGACCGGCTGCGGGTCTGCATGGACACCTGTCATATCAATGATGCCGGCTACGATGTGGTACATGATTTTGATGGGATTTTAGATCGTTTTGACAAACTTATCGGCGTTGACCAGATTGCTGCTGTCCATGTCAATGACAGCAAGAATCCCCTGGGTGCCCACAAGGACCGCCATGCCAACCTGGGACAGGGAGAAATCGGTTTTGAGGCACTGCGCTATGTGGTCTATCATCCTGCGCTGGCGGATGTCCCCAAGATTTTGGAAACACCCTGGATTCCTTCTGAAACTGACCCTTCCGTGACAGTCCCGCCTTACAAAGAAGAAATCGCCATGTTGCGGGCCTCCGGTGCGCCTGTTTATCACGGATAAGCAGGAAGGAAATTTAAGATAACGTTTGTTGTTTTGTGTTTTACAGCCATTCATTCCAGAAACGTTCCACCCGCTTTCCGATCTGGCTGGTGGTCACGACTTCAAAATGTTCCCATTCCCGTGGGAACATTTTTTGATAGGCACCCTGCAGAAACCGCTCGTCTAAAAGTGCCACAATTCCTAAATCCTCCTCGGTACGGATAACCCGCCCTGCCGCCTGCAGGACTTTATTCATGCCGGGGTAGCGGTATGCATAATCAAAACCATTTTCTCCACGGGCATCGAAATGCTTTTTCAGGATTTCCCGCTCATTGCACACCTGGGGCAGTCCTGTCCCCACGATAATGGCACCGATAAGGCTGTCATTTTTCAAATCAATTCCCTCGCTGAAAATGCCACCCATGACGCAGAACCCCACCAGACTCTTTTCTTCCTCATATTCCACGGGGAACTGTATTAATTCCTCTAAGGACGCCGGTGCATTATTCTGCAAAGCCTGTGGAAAAACTTGTCCTGTCTGCACGGACGCTGCATTTTTTCCTGCCCGGAACTTCTGTAAGAACGCCTCCCGTTCCTCCTCCCGCATGAAATCCTCCTGCAGGATGCACTCTACCCGGTTTTCATCCTGAAAATGGTCTGCATAGGCGGTGTAAACCTGCTCCAGAAAAGCGTGGGAGGGACAGAAAACCAGATAGTTTCCCGTTCTCTCACGGATGATGGCATGGATATAGGAGGCAATGTTGTAATACTCCAGTTCCGATCGGCGGGTATATTTGCTGGTGACATCACTGCCGATAAAAAGTCCCCGCCTGCCAGAATCGAACACAGAGTGGGCGTACACCTCGTAGTCCTCCTCCGTTCCTCCCAACAATTCTTTATAATACTGGATCGGCAGAAAAGTGGCAGAAAACAGCACCGTGGAACGTGCCCGTGCCATGCAGGCCGCCAGATTTTTGGAGGGATTGACACAGAATTCCCTGATGATAAAGCTGCCATCACTCTCCATCTCCGTGTAAACCACATAGTTCTCATCCATCAATTCGTACATCTCCAGGAAATGGGACACCTGGAAGTAAAAATCCAGCAGCTCCTTGCGAATGGGGCTTTCCTCATGGTCTTCCAGATACTTGTCCATGGAGGATTTCAGTCGGTTCAGAGCATTCACAAAGGGGGCAATTTCCTCCTCCATCCGGTAATTCTCGCAGTTCTTTTTCTTTTCCAGCAACAGCTTGTTGCACTTTTCCAGTTTCCGCTCCATGTCCGTGGAAAATTCCTTCACCACCTTTTTCATGGCAAGGAAATCTTCCTTCCGCAGGGTGGCACTGTACATCTCCCTGCCCCGGTCCACCAGATTATGTGCCTCGTCAATGAGAAAAAGGTAATTTTGCCCTGATGTGTCTGCAAAGAACCGCCGGAGATACACATGGGGGTCAAAGGCATAGTTGTAGTCACAAATCACCGCATCTGCAAACAGACTCATATCCAGACACATCTCAAAGGGGCAGACCTGATATTTCCGGGCATAGTGCTCCACCCGTTCTCTGTCAAAGCTGTCCTCATGGGTGATAAAGTCGTACATGGCATCGTTGATTCGGTCAAAATGTCCCCTGGCGTAGGGACAAGCCTCCGGGTTACATTCCACTTCCTCACAGAAGCAGATTTTCTCCTTGGCCGTCAAGGTCACTGTCTTAAATAAAAGCCCACGCTTCCGTAATAGAGCAAAAGTTTCCTCCGCCACCGTTCTGGTGATGGTTTTGGCCGTGAGATAAAAAATCTTATCCGCCTTATGTTCTCCCACAGCTTTTACGGAGGGAAACACCGTGGAGAGCGTTTTCCCTACACCGGTGGGCGCCTCGATAAACAGTTTCCGCTGGTGATAAATGGTCTGATACACATAAGTCACCAGTTCCTTCTGTCCCTCCCGGTAAGGATAGGGAAAGGCAAGCCGATGGACGGACTCCGTTCTCTTTTCGTTCCATTCGCAGGTGTAATCC
Organism: uncultured Lachnospiraceae bacterium; assembly: GCA_934371505.1. GTDB lineage: Bacteria > Bacillota > Clostridia > Lachnospirales > Lachnospiraceae > UMGS2037. The sequence continues at coordinate 3,024 of CAKRNW010000073.1, read as the reverse complement.
GCCCACTTTCGATACCGGTCCAGAACTCCCAGAAACCAGTCTTCCAGTTCCTCAAAAAAGAAATCCTTTTCAAATAACTTTTTCTCCTCCGTATCCAGATTGCAATAGGTAACCCGGATACGGATATTGTCCAGCCCGTTTTGCAGGGCATAGATATAGGCATAACATTTTGCCTGTGCCTCATGGAGCAGCACCGGCTCCTTGATTTTCTTTAAATCCCGGTAAGTGCCCTTGATTTCATCCACCAGAACCGGCTGTTCTATAAATGACAGTGTTGTCATCTGTGTGGTGGTTTTCGCTACCGTCCAGGCATCCAGGTGTTCTGACACAGATGTCATGTTCTCTTTTTTCCTGTCGGGAATACTTCCACCGGCAAGTTCTGGGGACATACCAAAGAAACGGTCTTCAACGCCGTCTGCCCGTCCCTCAATGGTCAGTTCGTAGCGTTCCGTCTCCATCTGGTAACGCAGGCTCACCTCCGGATGATAGTAAGGTCCCATGCTGTTCTGAATCATCCGGTGGATGCGTCCACCCTCCAACATGGCATTTTCCGGAGACTGGACATGACGGTTATCAATGTCACCACTTCGCAGAATAAATTCCACCAAGCCACGGACAGAAATACGAATCTGTGATTTCTCCATAGTGTCCCCTTCTCCTTAACATCTACCATGTGCCTTTCCACACCCGGAGTACTATCTGCACCCGCTTATAGCCATCTTATCATTATTTTATACCAAACACAAGTTTGCTTTTCACTAAATCTACGCCCCTAAATCTACATCCACTTAGATTCCATGGCATATTTCATAAATTCAGGAAAAATGGAACGGTAACCTTCCTCCGTAATGTGCATGCCCTCAATGGTGTACTCTGCTTTCAGGTTCCCCTGGACATCCTTTAAGGGCGCATTGACGTCGATATGCTCCAACCTCTGAATAGTTATCACATTTCGTCTATAAAATTCTGTACCTCTGCCTGCAGCCGCTCCTGCCGCCACGCCAGCAGGATTTCCGTCATCAAATCCGCTCCCGTGATTTCGCAGGTGCAGATTTTCTGGGACAATTCCTTCATGGAGGCCGGCAGAATCGCCACCCCCAGTCCCCGCTCCGCGAAAGTCAGGGCGGTTCTGGCATCTGAACACTCGCAATAAATATCACAGGGATAGTTTTCTTTTTCAAAGGCAGACAAAATGTACTGCCGGTATCGATGGGATAAAATCAGACGCTGTCCCGACAAATCCTTTAAGGCGATGGAAGTCTGTCCCGGCTTTAAGCTGTCGGGATGGACAAAAGCCCGGAGCTGTTCCCGAATCAGCGGTTTCGTGTCGCACCCTTTTAATAACACCGGCGTCCGCACCGTGGTGATATCCACCATGCCATTTTCCAGTTCATCTTTTAAGGTAAACGTGGAGCCCTCATGCACATCAAAGTGAATCTCCGGGTGTTTCCGGGAAAACCGTGCCAGATAATCCGCCATCCGGGATACGGTGGATGGGGTCATACCGATGTGAATGGTGGCCGCCTGGCTGGCTTTCACCACTTCCCGCTTCGTGATATCTGTCATGGTGAGCAGGCTGCAGGCTCTGGAATATAACACCTTTCCTGCATCTGTCAGCGTGATTTTCTTCGTTCCCCGCAGATAAAGCTGCACCTGCAGTTCATCTTCCAGCATCTTCATCTGGTAGCTTAACGGAGGCTGGGTCATGTGCAGGACACGGGCGGCACCACTTACCGTTCCCTCCTCCACAATTGCCCGGAAATACTCCAGTTGTTTCAGTTCCATGGGCGTTCCTTTCTATGAATCAAAAAATCATCTATATAAAAATTATTCTTTTATTATACAAAACAAATCTTTTTCATATATTATATTCTGTGCTATAGTGGAAATCAAGTAGAATTACAGGCTAGAGGAACATGTTACCCCTATGAAAAGAATTGATTTTGAACACGGCTCCATCACCAGCCACATCGTGGCATCTGCTTTTCCCATGATGGTCGCCCAGCTTTTAAGCCTTCTCTATAATATTGTAGACCGGATTTATATTGCCCGGATTCCCGGTGCGGGAACCACCGCCTTGGGAGCTGTGGGACTCTGTTTCCCCATTATTGTCATCATCACCGCCTTCAGCAACCTTTTTGGCAGCGGCGGAGCCCCTCTTTTTTCTATCCGCAGAGGCATGGGAGATGAAAAGGCCGCACGGGAGATTATGAATACTTCCTTTTTTATGATATGCACCAGCGCTCTGGTACTCATGGCAGTGGGTATGGTTTTCGCCCGCCCTCTGCTCACCCTGTTCGGTGCCTCCCAGGATGCCCTGCCGTACGCCTATCCCTATATGATGCTGTATCTCATCGGAACCCTGCCCTCCATGATTGTCACGGGCATGAACCCTTTCATCAACGCCCAGGGCTACGCCACCACCGGCATGCTGTCCGTCGCTATCGGTGCAGTGACCAACTTTATTCTCGACCCGGTGTTTATTTTTGTGCTGCATTTGGGCATCAAGGGGGCTGCTATTGCCACCGTCATTTCCCAGATTCTGGGGGCGGTATTTGTGCTGTGGTTTCTGCTGAAAAAGGCGGAGCTGAAGGTCCGCCTCATTGGAATCAATGAAATGAAAACCTACAAGGATTATGCAAAAAATATCATCGGACTGGGCTCCTCCGGATTTGTTATGCAATTTACCAACAGTCTGGTGTCCATTTGCTGTAATCAGATGCTGTCCGTCTTTGGAGGTGATTTATATATTTCTGTCATGACTATCATTTCCAGCGTACGTCAGGTGATTGAAACTCCTCTCCATGCCATCACGGAGGGTTCTTCTCCTGTCATCAGCTATAACTACGGTGCCCATCGTCCCAGGCGTGTAATAAAAGCTGGCACGACCATGTTCCTTTTCGGTGTCATCTATACCGCAGTTACCTGGGGGCTGATTATCATGACTCCGGAACTGCTCATCCACGTTTTCAGTTCCGACGAAGCCTTGATGGCAGACGCCGTTCCTGCATTGAAACTCTATTT
>CAKRNW010000072.1 GCA_934371505.1 uncultured Lachnospiraceae bacterium | reverse complement strand
TACCATTCTGTATAAACTCTGTTGAGTGTGAAGGACAAAATCACCAGAATATTGGCATAAATCGTGTTTTCCGGCCAAGTGGCGTAGATTTCTGAGGAAACCACATTTTTAATATAGTCTTTGTACTTCACATAATAATTAGGAGCGGAACGATCCTGCGGCACACCGTCGTGAACCACGATGTACTCGGGGATAACGACGCGGGAGAGAACAATTTCACCGGTTTCATTCATGGGTTTGATCTCATCCTCTGGAATTTTAGGAGGATATTCGCCCCATAAGGTGTGCTCCGGAATGACAATGTCTTCCTCGGGGGCGGTCTCCACCTCCACAGGAGTCATTTCCACGGGCTGGATAGCATCTGTTCCGGCTAAAATCTGGGTGCCGGATACAGAGACCGGCTCATATCCGGGGGCGGTGATTTCCAGATTATATTCGGAGTAGGGCTGTACGGAAGACTCCGGTGCTTCGCTGTAACTGGGATCGGGGGCATCCAGTGACAGCTGCGGGGATTGTCCGGAGGAGTCTGTCTGCACAACCTCTAAAGTGTTTTCCGGCGTGCCGGTGTTGGAGATACGGATGGTGGCATCCTTGATGGGAATCAGGCCAAGGGTGGATGTAACCTGAATCGATAAATTACCTGTAAACATAGAATAATCCCTGAAAAATACTTGCTTTATCTTATGCAGAAGGATGAGGAACGGTCACTTTTGCCGGTTGCAGAACCGGCAAAAGTGATGCTATAATTATATGAAGTAGGGACACAATATTCAGAAAGAACAAAAGTTATATGCTGCAATACATAGAACGGATTCTGGAAGGAAAATTTGAATACGACAAGGGTAATTTGGAATTTGGCTGTTCAAAGATTGAACTGACACTGAAATGTGGAGAAATCTGCGAGGGGATGTTTACTGTGGATGGGGCAAAGAACCATCTCACACAGGGAAGAGTCTATTCAAGCTATTCCCGGATGAAAGTGTTAAATCCGGAGTTTATAGGGAATGGGGAAACAATCACCTATCAGTTTGATGCTACGGGGATGGAAGAAGGCGATGTTGTCAAAGGCGAGTTTGACATCGTTTCCAATCAGGGGGAGTATTATTTACCGTTTGTAGTCACCATTGAACATGAGATACTGCAGTCATCTCTGGGACCGGTGAAAAACCTGTTTCATTTTACAAATCTTGCAAAGACGAACTGGGCGGAAGCGGTCAGTCTTTTCTATTGCGAAGAATTCCAGCAGATTCTGGAAGGAAATGACAGACAGTATCTGGGTCTTTATAAAGGACTGAGTGTCTATCCCGGTAATGAACAGAATGTGGAAGAATTTCTGATCGGAATCAAGAAAAAACAACGAATTGAGTATTTGCTGGATGATAGTTCCATTCGAGTGAATGATCCGGAATCCATGACGCAGGAAACCATTATGATCACCAGAAACGGATGGGGCTATACCCATTTGAAGGTGGAAGCACAGGGAGCATTCATTAAACTGGAGAAACAGGAACTGACAGATGATGATTTTCTGGGAAATTACTGCCAGCTTGCATTTCTGGTGGATCCGGAGAAGCTTCATGCCGGAAATAATTTTGGAAAGATCTGTCTTAGCAATCCCTATTTTGAAAAAGAAGTGGCTGTGACGGTCAGTCATCCTCAGAAGGAGCGGGAACTTCTCATCAGACATCGGATGAAACGGCAAATCATTTTCCAGCTGATGATTTACTATCAACAATTCCGTCTGAAAAAGATCGGCACGGCAACCTGGCTGGGTGAAACCAAGAAACTGGTGGAAAAACTGGAAGAAGTGGCAGACAGGGATCTGACAACCAGATTGTTTGAGGCTCAGCTTCTCATTACAGAGGAGCGGTACAACGAGGCAAAATGGTTATTGAATCGTATTGCGGACCAGATGGAGGGCAAAGAGGTTGCTCCGGAGATCGCATGCTATTATCTGTATCTCACCACATTAAACAGCAGGGAAGAAAGCTACGTGGATGAGGTAGCAGCCCATGTAGAAAAAATTTTTGAGCGAAATCCGGATAATTGGCGTATTGCCTGGCTTCTTTTGTATTTATCTGATCGCTACAGCAGAAGCAGTACGAAAAAATGGCTTTTTCTGGAGGCGCAGTATAACCGGGGATGTGTCAGCCCGGTACTCTATATCGAGGCAGTATTACTGTTACAGATAAATCCGGCACTCCTGACAAAAATGGACGATTTTGAAACGAGAGTGCTTGGTTATGCGGTAAAAGAAGGTGTACTCACGGAAGAGGTGATCCGGCAGACCATTTCTATCGTATCTCAGGCCAAACAGTTTCACATGCTGGTATTTCGAATTCTGGAGGCTTGTTATAAAGAACTGGAGGATCCGGATGTGCTGCAGGTGATCTGTGGCTACCTGATCAAGGGCAACTGCACCGGTCCCGGATTTTTCAAATGGTATCGTCTGGGTGTGGAACAGAATGTGCGTGTCACCAGACTTTATGAATATTATATGCTGTCCATGGATCTGACCGTGGAAGAAGACATTCCGAAGATGGTGATGATGTATTTTCATTTTCAGAATGAGTTGGATTATGAGCGCAATGCCAGATTGTATGCCTGCATTTTGCGAAAGAGAGAGGAATATCCCGATATTTTTGCAAGCTATCAGGAACAGATCGAACATTTTCTGATGGAACAGATTGACCGGGAACATATGAACCGTGACCTGGTCTATCTATACAAAAATTTAGTGACGCCCCAGATGATTCATGAAGAGAATGCAGACAAGTTTGCCAGAATGCTTTTTATGAATCTGGTATCTACACAATATCGAGGCGCACGTTATATCGTAGTATTGCATGCCCATGTTACAGAGGAATATCGTTATCCGCTGGTGAATGGAGTGGGTATGGTTCCCATTTTTACAGGGGAATATGCGGTATTATTTGAGGATGGGGAGCAAAACCGTCTTTGTGCAAGTATTGACTATAATACGGAGAAAATGATGATACCGGGAAAACTGGCACGATTTATCGCTCCCTATGTGAAAGATGCAGTGGGCTATGACTTGTTCCTGTGTGAAAATAACCGCAGTTATATTGTTTTAAACAATGAAAATATGCCGTCTTTCCTACGAATCGCCAGAGACGAACGGATTGAGCAGGACTATCGCTGTGAGGTCAGCATAAAGCTGCTGCAGTACCTGTATGATACGGATCAGATTCAGGAATTGGATGAACTTCTGGAACTGCTCATACCGGATCAGATGAAGGAAAGAGAACGAAGCCAGCTGCTTCGATTCCTCATTATGAGAGGAAGCTTTGACAAGGCTTACCAATGGCTGAAACAGTTTGAAAGTGAACAGTTTGACAGTAAACTTCTGCTGAAGCTTTGCAGCGGACTGATCAGCCGGGAGGATTTTCAGCCGGAGGCTTCCATGACCTATCTGGCATTTCAGGCTTTTGAAGCGGGAAAGGCCGATCAGGTAACGTTATCCTATCTGGATCACAATTATTGCGGACTGACCAAAAAATTGCGCGATCTTTGGAAACGCAGCCGGGATATGGGGCTGGATACCAGGGAACTGGAAGAAAAGCTTCTGGAGCAGATCCTTTATACCGGAGCTTATATCGGCGAAAAAAATGAGATTTTTGGTTCCTATATAAAGAAGGAGCCGGATGAAGACCTGAAAAAGGCGTTTTTGGTGCAGAGTGCCTATGATTACTTTGTGAAAGAAAGAGTAGTGCCTGTCGAACTGTTTGAGCATATTGCAGGGATGTGGGGGCAGCAGGGGGAGGCACCTAAAGTCTGCAAACTGGCTTTTACCCGATTTTATGCAGCAAAAATACCGGAAGATGAGCAGCTGCAGAAAGTTTTGAAGCGATTTGTGGAAGAACTGCTGGATGAGGGAATCTTTTTATCCTATTTCAAGGAATACGCTGATCTGGTTCCCATGTCCAGGCATTTTTATGACCGGACGATTGTGGAATATCAGGCACATCCGGATAGTACAGTGACTTTGCATTATGTGGTGGAAAAAGAGGGTGAACAGGAAGCAGAATATGTGACAGAGAAACTGCATCCTGTATTTGAAGGGCTGTGTGCCCGGGAATTTATCCTGTTTTTCGGAGAAACTTTACAGTACTATATGATGGAGGAACGGGACGGTGCGGAGCAGTTGACAGAGAGCGGAACCATTCGCAAGAGCGATATTGGCAAGGAAGTACTGGAAAGTCGTTTCAGCAGAATTAATGATCTGGTGATCAGCCAGACATTACAGGATTTTGATACCCTGGACAGTATGATGGAAGAATATTACCGGACGGATTACTACGCGGATCATTTGTTCCGACTGCAGTAATCCTATGATAGAAAGGAATGGATGACCGCATGTTTCTGGAACGAAACACAATAGGTAAAAATTATACCGGACAGTATGTGATTGGCTTTGATTTGTCAGATCAATATTCGCAGGTCAGTTACTGGAAAATCGGCACGGATGGACCGGAAACAGTGTCGGTGGTAAACGGGGGACAAAGCTATAACATTCCTACGGCTTTATGTAAACGTCATGAAGTAAACCAGTGGTTTTATGGAAAAGATGCAGTGAAAAACAGTGAAGAGGGAGAGGGAATTCTGCTCACGGAGCTGCTGACCAGGGCGCGTGATGGAAAAAATGTGATGCTGGAGGGAGAAGAGTTTGATCCCACCCGGTTACTGGCATTGTTTATGAAACGTTGTCTGTCTATGTTGAACCTTTTGGTGCCTTCTGATCATATCGCTTCCTTTATGGTGACGGCACAGAAGCTGGATTATCGCACGGTGGAGGTTTTGAATGATGTGATACCGGATCTGCAGCTGCGGACAGAGCATGTTTTTTTTCAAAGCCACACGGAAAGTTTCTATTATTATATGATTTATCAACCCGAGGAATTGTGGAATCAGGATGTTGTGTTATTTGATTACTCCCAGGAGTTTTTAAAGAGTTATCGGATGGAGAGAAACCGCCATACCACACCGGTGGTGGCATATATCGAAAAGCAGGAGTATCCCCAACTGAAACAGATTGAGATGCCGGAAGAGGAAAGTCTGAAAGAGGAGATGAAGGAACTTCTGGATCATCAATTTTACCAGATTGTCTCTGAATGTATGGGAGCAAGAGCGGTGTCCACTGCCTTTCTCATAGGAGAAGGCTTTGAGGGGGAATGGATGAAGGAATCCCTGCGGCTTTTATGCAGTAATCGAAGAGTCTTCCAAGGCAATAACCTGTACAGTAAAGGAGCCTGTTTCGGAGCACTGGAAAAAATTTCCCAGAGCGAACTTAGCAGACGGCTGGTGTTTTTGGGCAATGAAAAACTGAAAGCCAATGTGGGAATGAAGGTATACCGTCAGGGCAAAGAGTCTTATCTGGCACTTCTGGATGCGGGGGTAAACTGGTTCGAGGCATCCAGACAATGCGAATTTTATCTGGATACGGGAAACAAACTTTCTTTTTTAATTACGCCCCTGACCGGACGCAATGCAAGAGAAGAGGAAGTGGTACTGGATGGCTTGCCTCTTCGTAAAAAACGTACGACACGAATCAGACTGTCTATGCGGATGTTGTCGGAATCAAAGGTGAAAATGGAAGCTCAGGACTTAGGGTTCGGGCAGATTTTTCCCTCATCGGGACAGAGCTGGACACAGGAATTTGAGTTATAAAGAAGGAGGAATCCGCGATGCGAAATGCCGTGCTGTGCGTAGGCGATTATGCCAGGCAGCCCTATACCCTTCAAAGAATCGGTGTAAAAGTATATTGTGTGGAGGAACTATGCTATTGTCTCGGTGAAAATGCGTATTTGTTGGATCACGCCATTGTCAGCAGGGAACTGGTGGACTGGATCGAGAAACAATGCGGTTTGACACAGCTTGCCGGAGAATTGAACGGTCTTATCAGCCATCAGGCATCAGAGAGTGCTTTTGTGGGAACCATTCTGCAATATGCAGGATACCAGACCGAAGAAGAAATCCATCATATTGAGACAGTGCTGTCAGAAGGCGCCTCTATGGATGTGGGGGAGAAACGTAAGGCTAGAGCAGACTATTTTCTGAAAAATGGGCAGGTCTGGCAGGCAATGCAGGAATATGAAGCCTTGGAGAGAGAAATTCCCTATGAAAATGGAACGGCAGGAGACCGGGAAAATCTTGCCAGGGTGCATCACAACAGAGGAGTATTATTGACACAATTATTTCTTTTTGAGGAAGCAGCAGAAGAATTTATGAATTCTTACCGTATCAGTGGAAGCGAAGAATCCTATGTGGAATATCTGCTTGCCATGCGGATGTACTGCCCTCAGGAGCAATACCTGGCCTATATTGCAGAACATGAGGATGCGTACCGGTATTCCCTTCTGGCAGAAAAACGGATCAGCGCAGTGGAAGAAAAATGGAAGGAAAGCGAGGCCATGCAGGGACTGGAAAATTTACGGCAGCTGAAGGTACATGAAGGGAATGCAGCCTATGACCGGGAGGCAGGCAAGCTGACCGGAAAACTAAAGGAACACTATCGGAGTCTGATGCAGGGATAACAGAATGGGTTTTTTAAAAAAGTTATTTTTTGGAAGAAAAAAAGAATATGAAGAAAAGAACTATGATGCGGAAAGCGGGCAGTTTGACCGTGAAGTCATCAACATGCGGGACAAAGAGGAACGTCTCCGCTATGTGGATAACTGTCTGGAACAGATCGCGGAGGCATCCGGAGAACTGGACCAGCTGACGGAAGAGTATAATCTGGTTACCACCTATCTCACAGATATGGAGGAAATTGAGGCACTGCCGGAACCGGATAGGGAGCAGCTGCGTCAGCAGGCACAGAAAATTGTGGAACTCTCGCAAAGCAGAGAAAATTATCTTTCCAGAAAAGACAGGATGAAGGAAAGTGATTATAACCGGATGCAGCGTATGGAAAATGAAGTACAGGAAGGGTATCGTAAACTCAAAGAGGCAGAGGATTACCAGATGCTGGTGCGCCAGGATCTGCAGAGACTGGATCGTGAGCGGAATTCCTGCCAGTTCCAACAGAAGCAGTGGAGGGCCACGGTGGAAAATACCAGGGGTATGGCGATTATCTGTCTGGTGGCAGTGGCATTGTGTCTGACCATGCTGGCGGTGCTGCAGTTAGGATTTGACATGGATACCCAGCTCGGTTATTTGATTACGGCTGGAGCCGCGGCAGTTGCCATCACTGTGATTTATGCCAGACATCTGGATGCAAAGACGGAAGTGAGACGGACATCCAAGACTTTAAATCGTCTGATCATGCTGCAAAACAAAGTAAAAATCCGATATATCAATAACACGAACCTGTTAGAATATCTGCGGTTAAAGTATGAGGTGGAATGCGCAGAAGAACTTAATGATTTGTGGAACAAGTATATAAAGGAAAAAGAAGAGCGGGAGGCATTGGAACTGGCGGAGGATGATCTGGCCTTTTATCATAAAGAAATGTTGCGGACTCTGTATCATTATCAGCTTCAGATTCCGGATGTCTGGCCTGGACAGGCACTGGCGCTGGTGGATAACCGTGAGATGGTGGAGATCCGTCACGGTCTTATCCAACAACGGCAATCTCTACGCAAAAGGATGGGATATAATCAGGGACTGGCAGAGAATGCGAAACGAATCATTAAGGAGGTAGCCAGCGACTATCCCCAGGATGCTGACGAGATTCTCAAGAAGGTGTCTGCTAGAACTTGATTTTTAAATATTCATTTACTATACTAGGCTATGTGAGTGTTTCGCCAGGAGCGGAAGCCTACACCACAAAGGAAAGGAAAGGATAACTTACCATGCAGAAATTGGAACAGCTTTATGAAGGCAAAGCAAAAAAGGTTTACAAAACAGAGGATCCCGATGTACTTATCGTGGATTACAAGGATGATGCCACCGCATTTAACGGCATCAAAAAAGGAACCATCATGGGAAAAGGTGTTGTGAACAACCGGATGACAAACCATGTGTTCAAAATCCTTGAGGAAAAAGGAGTTCCCACTCATTACATCGAAGAGTTAAGCGATCGTGAAACCGCAGTGAAAAAAGTGCAGATTGTTCCCCTTGAGGTAATCATCCGTAACGTAGCTGCTGGAAGTTTTTCCAAGAGACTGGGCGTTGAGGAAGGAACTCCCTTCAAAGAGCCTACCATTGAGTTTTCCTACAAAAATGATGATCTGGGTGATCCCCTCATCAACAGCTATTTCGCAGTGGCTCTCGGACTTGCAACATGGGAGGAGATTGACACCATCAAGAAATATGCGTTTAAAGTAAATGAAGTGTTAAAAGAGTATTTTCTGCAGGCAGACATCAAACTCATTGACTTCAAAATTGAGTTTGGCCGTTATCATGACCAGATTATTCTGGCAGACGAAATTTCTCCCGATACCTGCCGCCTCTGGGATGTTCACACCAACGAAAAACTGGATAAAGACCGTTTCCGCCGTGATCTGGGCAATGTAGAGGAGGCATACAACGAGGTATTCAAACGTCTCGGACTTGCCTAGAAACCGACATCCCTTTTTATGAGGAGCATTTGAGAATGGCAGACTTAAATCTGTATGAGCAGACAGAACTGGATGACGCACCCAAGGAGGAATGTGGCGTCTTTGGCATGTACGATTTCGACGGACATGATGTGGCATCCACTATTTATTATGGATTATATTCCCTGCAGCACCGCGGCCAGGAAAGCTGCGGTATTGCAGTGAGCGATACCCATGGACCGAAAGGAAAAGTTCTCAGTTCCAAGGATATGGGACTCTTAAACGAGGCTTTCACACCGGAAATCCTGGAACAATTAAAAGGAGATATCGGTGTAGGCCATGTGCGCTATTCCACAGCAGGCAGCTCCACCAGAGAAAATGCCCAGCCTCTGGTTTTAAACTATGTGAAAGGGACATTGGGTCTTGCCCATAACGGTAATCTCATCAATGCACCGGAACTGCGGGAAGAGCTTGCCTACACCGGCGCTATTTTCCAGACTACCATTGATTCGGAGGTCATTGCTTACCATATCGCCAGGGAACGTCTGAATTCCAAAACGGTAGAAGAGGCAGTGGGAAGAGCCATGCACAAGATCAAGGGAGCCTATTCCCTGATTGTCATGTCCCCCCGGAAACTCATTGGTGCCAGAGATCCCTTTGGCTTTCGCCCCTTATGTATCGGCAGACGGGATAACGCCTACATTCTGGCAAGTGAAACCTGTGCCCTGGATACTATCGGCGCGGAGTTTGTGCGGGATGTAGAGCCGGGAGAAATTGTGACCATTTCTCCTTCCAAGGGAATTGAATCCGATAAGACACACTGTATTTCGAAAGAGCAGCATGCCCGCTGTGTTTTTGAGTACATTTATTTCGCAAGACCCGACAGTTATATTGACGGCGTGAGCGTATACAATTCCAGAATTCTGGCAGGAAAATTCCTTGCCATGGATTCCCCGGTGGAGGCAGACCTGGTGGTAGGTGTGCCGGAATCCGGTAATGTGGCTGCCCTGGGATATTCCCTGCAGTCCGGCATTCCTTATGGGCAGGCATTTGTAAAAAATGCCTATGTGGGACGTACCTTTATCAAACCGAAACAGAAAACCCGGGAGAGCAGTGTACAGGTGAAACTGAATGCACTGAAAGAGGCGGTGAAGGGTAAGAGGGTCATTATGATTGATGATTCCATTGTCCGAGGAACCACCTCCGACAGAATTGTACGGATGCTCCGGGCGGCCGGCGCAAAAGAAGTACATATGCGGGTCAGCTCACCGGAATTTTTATGGCCCTGCTACTTTGGTACAGATGTACCGGCAAGAGACCAGTTGATTGCCTATAATCGTTCCGTGGAGGAAATCCGACAAATCATCGGTTCTGATTCTCTGGCATATCTGAAAGAAGAACGACTGGAAGAACTGACGGGAGGACTGGGCATCTGCAAGGGATGCTTTACAGGCAAATACCCGCTGGAACCGCCCACCGAAGATATTCGCGGCGATTTTGACAAATAGAAAGGAAATTTGAATTATGCCAACCGACAGATACGTGAGCCCCTTGTCTGAGCGCTATGCCAGCAAGGAGATGCAGTATATTTTTTCACCGGATATGAAGTTTCGCACCTGGCGCAAACTTTGGATTGCTCTGGCAGAAGTGGAGCATGAACTGGGACTGCAGCAGATTACCCAGGAAATGATTGACGAGCTGAAAGAGCATGCCGACGATATTAACTATGATGTGGCAAGGGCGCGGGAAAAAGAAGTGCGCCACGATGTTATGAGTCATGTGTACGCCTATGGTGTGCAGTGTCCTAAGGCAAAGGGAATCATCCATCTGGGTGCAACCTCCTGCTATGTAGGAGATAATACCGATGTGATTGTGATGACCGAGGCACTGAAACTGGTGAAGAAAAAGCTGGTCAATGTCATTGACGAGTTAGCACGTTTTGCAGATAAATACAAAGCACAGCCTACCCTGGCATTTACCCATTTCCAGCCTGCACAGCCCACTACCGTTGGCAAACGTGCAACTTTGTGGTTACAGGAGTTCTGCATGGATTTGGAGGACTTAAACTATGTACTGGACAACATGAAACTGTTAGGCTCCAAAGGAACCACCGGTACACAGGCATCCTTCCTGGAACTGTTTGATGGCGACCAGGAAAAGATTGATAAGATTGATCCCATGATTGCAGAAAAGATGGGCTTTAAGGCATGCTTCCCCGTATCCGGCCAGACCTACAGCCGTAAGCTGGACACCAGAGTTGCCAACGTGCTGGCAGGCATTGCAGCCTCTGCCCACAAGATGAGCAACGACATTCGTCTGTTACAGCACTTAAAAGAAGTGGAAGAACCCTTTGAAAAGAGCCAGATTGGTTCCTCGGCCATGGCATATAAGCGCAACCCCATGAGAAGTGAGCGTATCGCATCTCTGTCCCGCTATGTGATGATTGATGCGTTAAATCCTGCGATTACCTCTGCTACCCAGTGGTTTGAGCGTACTCTGGATGATTCCGCCAACAAACGTCTTTCCATTCCCGAAGGGTTCCTGGCTGCCGATGGCATTCTGGATTTATGCCTGAATGTGGTGGACGGACTGGTGGTATATCCAAAGGTTATCGAGAAACGCCTCATGAGCGAGCTGCCTTTCATGGCAACCGAAAATATTATGATGGATGCGGTAAAAGCAGGCGGTGACCGTCAGGAGCTCCATGAGAAAATCCGTACTCTGTCCATGGAGGCAGGACGCCAGGTGAAGGTGGAAGGCAAGGATAATAACTTATTGGAACTCATTGCTGCAGACCCAGCCTTTAACATGACCTTAGAGGATTTAAAGAAAACCATGGATCCTGCCCGTTATACCGGACGCAGTGAAATTCAGGTAGAAAAGTTCTTAAAAACCGTGGTGCAGCCGATTCTGGATGAAAATAAGAAACTGCTGGGCGTAAAAGCGGAGATCAATGTATAACATAAGCAGAACTTATAACATTTATAAAAAATAATGATTTTACTTATGGCAGAGCTTACGCTATACTATATAAGTAAGAAGTAATGGGCAGATACTTTTTACGGTATCTGCCTTTTTCATTCCGCAAAACAAGGAGGA
>CAKRNW010000071.1 GCA_934371505.1 uncultured Lachnospiraceae bacterium | reverse complement strand
GAACGTTCCTATGATATTTATTCCAGATTATTAAAAGACCGGATCATTTTCCTGGGAGAGGAAGTCAATGAGACAACTGCAAGCCTTGTAGTTGCCCAGCTTCTTTTCCTGGAGGCTGAGGATCCGGAAAAGGATATTCAGCTTTATATCAATTCCCCCGGTGGTGTGATTACCTCCGGTATGGCAATCTATGACACCATGCAGTATATCAAATGTGATGTTTCCACAATCTGCATTGGTATGGCAGCCAGCATGGGCGCATTTCTGCTTGCAGGAGGCACAAAGGGCAAACGCTTTGCACTTCCCAATGCAGAGATCATGATTCATCAGCCCTCCGGCGGTTCCCAGGGCCAGGCTACAGAGATTGATATTGCAGCAAAGCATATTCTGCGTATGAGAGAGCGGTTGAATCATATTATGGCAGAGAATACCGGAAGAGATTATGAGACCATTGCAGCCGATACCGAGCGTGATAACTGGAAGACTGCTCAGGAAGCCAAGGAATATGGTCTGATCGATGAAGTGATTCTCGACAGAAGGAGCATGGAAGCAAAATAGAGCTCATATAAAGGAGTTATTGGAACATGGCAGGAAGAAATTCTGACGATAAAGTAAGATGTTCCTTTTGCAATAAGACACAGGATCAGGTCCGCAAGCTCATTGCCGGACCTGCCGGTGTGTATATTTGTGACGAGTGCGTTGATATTTGCTCGGATATTATTGAAGAGGAATATGAAGACGACGAGAAGGCATCAACTTCCCTTGAGATCAATCTGCTTAAGCCGGTAGAAATCAAGGAATTCCTGGATGATTATGTAATTGGGCAGGACTATGCCAAAAAGGTACTGTCTGTGGCTGTATACAATCATTACAAACGTGTCACAGCCAAACATAATACAGACGATGTGGAATTACAGAAAAGTAATATTATCATGGTAGGTCCCACCGGATCCGGAAAGACCTATCTGGCACAGACAATGGCAAAGATCATTAACGTACCTTTTGCCATTGCGGATGCAACCACACTGACCGAGGCCGGTTATGTGGGCGAAGATGTAGAGAACATACTGTTAAAGCTGATTCAGGCGGCTGACTATGATGTAGAACGGGCACAGTATGGTATCGTATATATTGATGAGATCGATAAGATCACCAAAAAAAGTGAGAATGTATCCATCACCAGAGATGTATCCGGCGAGGGTGTGCAGCAGGCTCTGCTGAAAATTGTGGAGGGGACGGTAGCCAATGTTCCGCCACAGGGAGGCCGTAAGCATCCCCATCAGGAAATGATCCAGATTGATACCTCCAATATTTTATTTATCTGCGGAGGTGCTTTTGACGGTCTGGAGAAAATCGTGGAAGCAAGATTGAACCGTAAGTCCATCGGATTTAACTCTGAAATTTCGGATCGCTCCACCAAAGCGTTCAGTGAACTGTTACAGGAGGTAACCCCTCAGGACTTAGTGAAGTTCGGACTGATTCCGGAGTTCGTTGGCCGGGTACCTATCAATGTATCCCTGGAGGGACTGGATAAGGCGTCTCTGGTACGAATTCTGAAAGAACCCAAAAATGCTCTTGTGAAACAGTATCAGAAGCTGTTTGATTTTGATCACGTATCCTTATCCTTTGAGGATGATGCAGTGGAAGCAATTGCAGAGAAGGCATTTGAGCGCAAAACAGGTGCCCGTGGACTGCGCTCCATTATGGAAAATATCCTTATGGATGTGATGTATCGGATTCCTTCTGATGAAACCATCTCCGAATGTATCATCACAAAGGGTGTGGTGGAAGGAACCAGTGAACCGGTTGTCGTTCATAAAACATTGATGAAAAAAGCAAAGTAACATGACATAAGAAGGCTGCCTGCAAGCTGTGAGGCAGCCTTTTGAGGTATCTATGGTAATTAAGACAATTCAATTGGAAACAGTGGTGGGAATCACCAGCAAAATTCCGGTCAATACGCATCCTGAGATTGCATTTGCCGGAAAAAGTAATGTGGGCAAGTCTTCGCTGATCAATGCGTTGATGAACCGCAAGTCCTTTGCCAGAACAAGCCAGAGTCCGGGAAAGACACAGACCATTAACTATTACAATATTAATGATGAGGTTTATTTTGTGGATCTCCCCGGTTACGGATATGCCACGGCAAATGAGGAAATAAAAGCGAAATGGGGAAAGATGATCGAGGATTATCTTCACCAGTCCAAGCAGCTGCGGACGGTCTGCCTTCTTTTGGATATCCGCCATGCTCCGTCGGAAAACGACTGCATCATGTATGAGTGGATCAAAAAACAAGGATATAAACCGGTCATTATTGCCACGAAACTGGATAAGATTAAGAGAAGCCAGATTCAGAAACAGCTTGGAATTTTGCGGAAGGGAATCGGAGCGGATGAGGATACCGTGCTGCTTCCATTCTCATCGGAGACCAAACAGGGAAGAGAGGAACTGTATGATCTCATTGATTCCTGGTTAGGGGAGGAACGGGCAATTTGAAGCAGAACAGAATACACCGGACGATGATCTGGTTGTTTGTTTTTTACATTCTGTTTGTGATAAAGGTAGTGATTTTAAAATATCCCTTTGAGCATCTTGTCCAGATCGCACAGACTTGGACAAGAGAAGTGATTCTGGAGGGTCTGGATACTGCCAACTTTACCCTTTTCAAGACAATACGCATGTATATCCGTTATGCAGACCGGCTCAACAGCGTGGAAAACCTGGTGGGAAATGTGGTGGTCTTTATTCCACTGGGAATTTTTCTGCCGATGCTCTTTAAAACCTGTAGCAGATTCGGGGAGACATTGATGGTTTCTTTTATCTGTGTAGTGGGAATTGAATTGTTTCAGCTATTCAGTGCCTTCGGAGCTTTTGATGTGGATGACATCCTTTTGAACTGCGTGGGGACATCCCTGGGTTATGGACTCTATGATCTGGGAAGGCGCACTGTCAGAAGAAAGGATTTATCCGGTAAGGAAATGCAGGCAGACCATAAACCAAAATAAAGAAAGGCGGAAACACTATGAGAGAACTATTTCGTGAGGTTAAGTTAAATTCTTATTTTTCAGCCATTGCAGGTCTGATAATCGGCCTTGTATTACTTTTGTGGCCGGGGGCGTCCCTGACTCTGGTATGCGCAGTGATCGGTGTGGCAGTACTGGCAGTGGCAGTCGTGCAGCTCGTTTTGTTTTTTAAAGAGAGAATGGCAGGGTTCACAGCCAACTATCATTTACTGCTGGGTATTTTATTATTGGTAGTGGGTGGATGGTTTCTGGTCAGTCCGGGAAGCATCGGTGCGATTGTTCCTATCATTGCAGGAGTCTATGTAGTTCTTCACGGAGTGACAGAAGTGGGTCGTGCTATCAGCCTTCAGCAGGAACATTATGGAAAGTGGTGGGTGGCACTCATTCTGGCACTGATTTCCATCGTACTGGGACTGGTGCTGATTTTCAATGCAGTAAAAGCAGGAACCGTTTTCATTCAGCTGATCGGCGGCTTAATTATTTATGACAGCGTATCCAATATCTGGATTATATCCAGAGTTTCCAAAAGTGTGAAACAGACGGTAAAGGATCTGGAGGATGAAAGAAACGGAAACATCATCGATTGATCAAAACCGGATGTTGGATTTCAGACGGGAAATACCGGTGGATGAACTTTTATTGACGGAAGAGGAACTGCAGTCTGTCATGGAGCATTTTCATTTCCCCGAGGCAGAACGAGATGAATTTTTTCTTCTGCAGGGACAGATCAAAGGGGTATTACAATGCCGGGGAATTTTCCTCACTCTTCCTGAAGAAATAAGGCAGGAGGCAGTACCCTACGGGAAAATGGTTTTGCATCGGCAGGACACTGTCCTGGGGGCAATTACTCTGGGAGAGAGCTATGACCGGCTGCAGAAGGATTATACGGAAAGACAGCAGCTAAGCCAGAGTTATCGTATGGAAATGCTGGGGATGGAATATCTGCGTAAGGGATATGCCCTGTTTAACAAGTCAGTATATGAGGAGGGATTAGGTTATCCCGGGGAATATCATTATCTGGAGGATTCACATCAGATCCGGCAGGCATGCATCTACCTGAAAAATAAACAATTCATGGCCATTGATTACAATCGTTACGGGGTGTTGACACCATCCAAGTCCGTCATCTTTAAAGCATCGTTGAAACAGGAAGCAGGATCAAACTGCACCAATATCTGTGCCAGCTGCACAGCGATTCATTGTAGTTTCCGCAGGCGCTGAACATCAGGCAGTCTGTGTCGTCCTTTTTCAATTCTAATAAAAAGCTAAGATTTGGCACATTGACACGAGGCATGTCGAAAGGTAAGATAAGAGGTATATTTGAAGAGTAACTCACATACAATGGCGAGAGATACAGACAGGAGGACACGAGGGTTTGGCAGACAGAAGCAGGAATATCAGCCGTGAAGACAGGGCCAGAGAGGTAAAAAATTCATTTCACAAAAAAGAAAAGCCCAGAGGCATAGGAAATGTCAGTCCGGTGTACCGGGTGGCAACCGGTGTATTTGCATTGATCTCTTTTGCTGCCGTTCTTGGATGTTTCCTTATTTATGGATATTTTCATTTGAAAGAAGCAGCAAGGCAGGAGCAGGAAGCTGTAATTGAAGCTGCCGCCATGGGTTCGGGAAAAACAGCGTATTCCCAGGAAGATGTGGATGCCTTATTGGAGGAAGCAGTCAGTTCCGCCGTGACTTCCACAGAAAATGACTTTCTGGCAACCTTGAAATCACGGATGGAGAGTGGAGACGGCACTGTGGCAGTGCTGAGGGATTTTTATCCGGATGATATTGTCCTGCTGGATAGCGGTCAGTATCATTTTATTCCCATTTCCGATACATTGGCTCAAAATGATTATGATATTAACCATGTTGTCCTGAATGAGGATCACACGATTTCCTATGTGGAGGAAGAGGAAACCATTTCCAGAAAAGGAATTGATGTGTCCAAGTATCAGGGAGAGATCAACTGGGAACAGGTAGCCGGCGACGGAGTGGAATATGCGGTGATCCGGCTGGGAATCCGGGGCTATAGTGAAGGGACTCTGGTTCTGGATGAAAAGTATGAGGCAAATATACAGGGAGCAGCAGCCAATGGAATTGATGTGGGAGCCTACTTCTTTACCCAGGCAACCAGTGAGGCAGAAGCCCTGGAAGAGGCACAGTTTGTCATTGAAAATCTGGCACCCTACCATGTCAATTTCCCGGTAGTACTGGATGTGGAAGCAGTAGGATCCGGAAATGCCAGAACGAAAGACCTGACGGTAGAGGAACGAACCCAGTATGCCATTACTTTTTGCGAGGCAGTAAAAGCTGCCGGCTATACTCCCATGATTTATGGAAATCTCAAAACTTTTATGCTGATGCTGGATATGGAACAGTTGGAAGACTATCAGAAGTGGTTTGCTGCCTATGATACTTCAAAAATTTATTTCCCTTACGCCTTTTCCATCTGGCAGTATACGGACAAGGGATCCGTGGCCGGAATTGATGGAGACGTGGATTTGAACATTACCTTCGGACAGTGGTAGAGGAAAGAACAAAAATGGGTTACGTTCGCAAAACAGCAGTGAACGTAACCCATAAATTTTTAAGCGTGATGCAAAGATCTGCGGAATAACTGTAGCAGGGAGTTGTAAACCGTATAAAAAATGAGACTGTTGATGGGAGTCATGATCACATTTTTCAAGGTACGGGCAGGGAGCAGGGCAAGAAACCCTTTTCCGTAGAGAATACTGAGCCAGTAGGTTCCTAACAGAATATTCACAAAGACCGCAACAAAAGCTTCTGCGATGAGAATCCGCCAGAAGCTTATTTTTTGTTTTGACACCATAGGAACATAGTAAAAGAAACCATAGATGATACCACCAAGTACTGCACTTATGGTAAAGCCGGGAAAATAGGGACCGGTGGGCTTTAAGATGAACTTGACAATATCCATAATGCCGCCAAAGATCCCGGCAGTCACCGGACCAAAGAGAGCAGCTACCAGTTGGTTGGGGATTCCGGAGAAACCGATTCTGATGTAGTTGCCTACCTGAATGGAAAGAGAGCCTAGAACGATGGCAACAGCCCCCAGCATGGCACAGAGCACCAGATGGTACAGGTTCTTCATTTCCGACAGAGAGAAACGCAATTTGTCCATAAATTTGTGCATAAAAAATAACCTCCTTACTGTAGATAAAAATAGATGGATGCAAACCCATCCGGGCATGAACTACATAAGAGGTTATGCGCACTCGTATGTAGCAGCGGGATGCGGATCTTGTACCGCAAGTCTTTTCTTATAAAAAGACTTTTCGTCCGGATGACAACTCCCTGTTCACCCGGCACTTAACGCACAACATCCTACTCTGCATATTGCACACACTATAACATCCTTTTGTACATATTGCAATAGGGGCTGGCAAAATCCATTTAAAATTTTGTTAAATGGTTATTGACATCTAAATAGCGTTAGATTATACTAACAATGAATTGGTTAGTGAAATTCATTATCAACTACGCTAACAAAAACTAGATGACACAAACAGAAAAGAGGATGAGATGATGCCGCTGACAATGGCCACAAAAGGTGAAGAACAAACCATCAAAAAGGTGGGAGGAAAAGAAGAAATTCGTTTGTTTTTGGAAAAACTGGGATTTATTGAGGGAGGTGCAGTAACCGTGATTTCGGAAGCTGCCGGCAATATGATTGTCAACATCAAAGACTCCCGTGTTGCCATCGGAAAAGATATGGCAATGAAAATTATGGTTTAAAAGTGATATTTATGCCGATCAGGCTGAATATGATAAAGTGTGAGAATGGAGGAAAATACGTGATGACTTTAAAGGAAGCGGCTGTCGGCCAGACAGTTACTGTAAAGAAGCTGGCAGGTGAAGGCCCGGTCAAGAGAAGAATCATGGATATGGGTATTACCAAGGGTGTGCAGATCTATGTCCGTAAGGTTGCACCGTTAGGCGATCCGGTGGAAGTAACCGTGCGCGGCTATGAGCTGTCTTTGCGAAAGGCAGATGCAGAAATGATCGAGGTTGAATAAAAATTTTTTTTACACAGAAGTTAGATAAAACTAATAAAAATGAGTTAAATCAAATGGAGGTAAGACATGTCTGTTAAAATTGCATTGGCAGGTAACCCAAACTGCGGCAAAACTACATTGTTTAATGCGCTGACAGGCTCCAAGCAGTACGTTGGTAACTGGCCGGGAGTTACTGTTGAGAAGAAAGAAGGTAAACTGAAAACTGAGAAGGATGTAAGCATTGTTGACCTTCCGGGTATCTATTCCCTGTCTCCCTACACCCTTGAGGAAGTAGTAGCCAGAAATTATCTGGTAGGAGAAAGACCGGATGCCATCATCAATATTGTGGATGGTACCAACATTGAACGTAACCTTTATCTGTCCACACAGCTGTTAGAGCTGGGAATCCCTGTGGTGATGGCTGTCAATATGATGGATCTTCTGGAGAAGAACGGGGATAAGGTTCATCTCAATAAGTTAGCAGATAAGCTGGGCTGTGAGGTTGTTGCCATTTCTGCACTGAAAGGAACCGGCATTGAAGAGGCAGCAAAGAAAGCAGCAGCACTGGCAAAGAGCAAAAAGGTAAATGCTGTAAAACATGAGTTTGATGCAACCGTGGAGAATGCAATCGCTGAAGTTTCTGATAAGCTGATCGGTGTGGAGGAATCCCAGAAGAGATTTTTCGCCATTAAACTGTTGGAGAAGGATGAGAAGATCGGAACCCTCTTAAACAGTGTACCTGATGTATCTGCACAGATCAAAAAACTGGAAGATGCGATGGATGATGATACCGAGAGTATTATCACCAATGAGAGATATAACTACATATCCAAGATTATCGGTGAGTGTGTTACTAAGAAAAATGCCGGAAAACTCAGCACCTCCGATAAGATTGATAAGGTTGTAACCAACAGATGGCTTGCACTTCCCATCTTTGCAGTGATCATGTTTTTCGTGTATTATATTTCTGTAAGTACTCTAGGCGGAATCGTAACCGACTGGACCAACGATACTTTGTTTGGTGAATGGATCCAGCCTGGTGTTCAGGGACTTTTGGAAAATGCCGGTGCAGCAGACTGGGTAGTATCCCTTGTTGTTGACGGTATCATCGGTGGTCTGGCAGCACCTATCGGTTTTGCTCCCCAGATGGCAATCGTATTCCTGTTTTTGTCCATCCTGGAGGATTGTGGTTATATGGCTCGTGTTGCTTTCATCATGGATCGTATTTTCCGCAAATTCGGTCTTTCCGGTAAGAGCTTCATCTCTTTCCTGGTCGGTTCCGGATGTGGAGTTCCCGGTATCATGTCTACCCGTACCATTGAGAACGAGAAAGACCGTCGCATGACCATGATTACTACAACTAACATCCCCTGTGGTGCAAAACTTCCTGTTATCGCTTTAATCGCAGGCTTCCTGATGGGCGGTGCATGGTGGATGGCTCCTGCAATGTACTTCTTAGGAGTATTTGTAGTTATCATTTCCTGTATCATTTTAAAGAAAACCAAGTATTTTGCCGGCGATCCCGCTCCTTTCGTTATGGAGCTGCCCCAGTACCACATTCCTTCCATTAAAGGTGTTCTCCTTCATGTCTGGGAGCGTGTATGGGCATTCCTGAAAAAAGCAGGAACTATCCTGTTCCTATGCTGTGCAGTAATGTGGTTCTTAGGAAGCTTTGGTATTCAGGATGGCGTATTCGGTTTAGTTGATACCGACTACTGCTTCTTAGCTGCCATCGGTGGCGCAATCGCCTGGATCTTCAAACCGTTAGGTTTCGGTACCTGGCAGGCAGTTGCATCCTGTCTCAGTGGTTTCGTAGCAAAAGAAGGTATCGTATCTACCATGGGTGTATTAGCCGGTCTCGGTGAGGTAGAGGAATACGAACTGTCCATGCATGATCAGTTTGCAGCATTCTTCCCTACCGGAATTGCAGCTGTATCCTTCCTGGTATTCAACCTGTTTGATTCACCCTGCCTGGCAGCAATCTCTACCATGGCAAAGGAAATGGGCAACCGCAAATACTTCTGGTTTGCACTGTTATTCCAGAACGTAACCGCATACTGCATCGCACTGATGATTTATCAGATTGGCGGACTGTTAGTAGGCGAAGTTGCTTTCGGTATCGGAACCGTTGCAGCGTTCATTGTTCTGATTGGTGTATTGTATCTGCTGTTCCGTAAGGACCCCAGCAAAAAAGTGAGTGGTGTAAAACAGGCAGCGTAAATTATGACAACAAATTTAACATTGGGAACTACGGACATTGTTGTCCTTGTGATTTTGCTGTTGCTGTTGGCACTGGCAGCAAAAATTATCATTGGATTTTTTAAGTAATCAGTCAGCCTTCAAAGGAGGAACCTATGCAATTTATTATGAATAACCTGGCAAACATTATCGTGTGTGCAATCCTGCTGCTTATCGCTGCGGCAATCATCAGATGGATGATTCATAACAAAAAGAAGGGGAAATCCTTAGGAGGCTGTGGTGGTGATTGTTCACATTGTAAAGGGTGTCATTAGCCTTTAAGAGGACTCGGGATGCAGGAAACAATAGAAAAAACAAAAATGCAGAAAGAAGCGGTGCTCGCTAAACTCAAGGAACAGGGATGCCGCATTACCAAACAGCGGTTGATGCTGCTGGACATCATTCTGGAAGAAGAATGTTCCTGTTGTAAAGAAATCTTTTACCGTGCATCGCAGCGGGATTCCGGAATCGGCACGGCTACGGTTTACCGGATGGTAAATACCCTGGAAGAAATCGGGGCAATCAACCGGAAAAACATGTATAAGATTTCCTGCGACAATTGTGACATGGGATGCCTTAAGGAGAATGTCTGCGTGGTAGAGCTGGATGACAATACGGTGCAGCATTTATCCGCACAGAAATGGAAATCTGTGATTCAGGCAGGAATGAAGGCCTGTGGCTATGTGACGGAGCAGAAGATTAGAAGTGTGACCGTTCAGGCTTGTGGCAGCGCATCATAAATCCGACAGGCAGAAAGTGCGAAGAAATGGGAAATGCAATTATTGTAGCAATTATTATCGTTATATGTTTTATAGGAGTCCGGGGGGCAGTCAAGCGTGTACAGCATGGCTGCTGTGGTGCCGGAGGCGATACTGTGAAAAAAGTAAAGGCACAGGATCAGGACATATCCCATTACACTTATACGTACCTTGCACAGGTCAATGGGATGACCTGCAGTAACTGCAAACGTGCGGTTGAGAATGCTTTTAATGCCAACGGTTGTATTGCAGAAGCAAATGTCAGTAGGAAAAACGTATTGATCCATTCCAAAGAACCGATGGAGTCTGCCACAATCAGACAGACGATCTGGCATAGTGGTTACGAACCAGGTGAAGTGGAGCAGAAAGCTTGACAAAAGGTGAAAAGCACGGTAGCCTAAAAGAAACATAACACTGTTATTGTGGATGGAACCGTGGATGAAAACCGAAAAAGAAGATAAGAAAAAAACCAGACAGAAATTACTGGAACAAGCAAAAGTAGAGTTTGCCGAGAAAGGCTTTATGAAAGCCTCCCTGCGTACCATTTGTACCAATGCAGGGGTTACTACCGGTGCGCTCTACTTTTTTTTCAGGGACAAAGAGGATCTGTTTACCTCCCTGGTACAGGAACCCATGCAAAATGTGAATGCAATCCTGTTGATGCACTATCAGGAACAGAAGAGAAGAGTGTCGGACACGAAATTTGATCCCGTCGATGACTCGGCCAGCAGAAAAACCTGTGAAAGGATTCTTCAGGAATTATTTGCCCATCGGGAAGAATTCCGGCTTCTTCTAACGAAAGCACAAGGATCTCATCTGGAACATGTGGAGGAATCCTTTGCTATGATTACCTGCAGACAGAATCGCATTCTGGCAGATGCAATCACGGCAAAAACCGGAACACCCCGGGTTTCGGAAGAACTGATCAGCTGGCTGTCCCATATGTATGTGGATGTTTTTGTCTTTATTATGACAAACGCTGGCAATGAAGAACAGGCGCATCAATACCTGAATCAAATCTTTCCCTATTTAAGAGACGGCTGGAGAGGAATTTTTAATAAAACCTGAAAATAGGGATTGACATTCATAGGCAATGGATATACCATGAACATATGAACAAACTATCATATGTTCAGGCGAAAAGAAACCAGGAGGTGAAAACATTGAAAATAGAAGGGGTAGAGTGCTGCGATGAGAATTGCGTTCATACAGACCGATTAAAGGTTGTAAGAGAACAGATGCCCGGGGAAGAGCAGCTCAGTGACCTTGCAGATCTGTTTAAGGTGTTTGGAGATTCCACACGCATTCGAATTCTGTTTGTGCTGTTTGAGGCGGAGGTATGTGTCTGTGATCTGGCAGAGACCCTGAACATGAATCAATCGGCAATTTCTCATCAACTGAAAATTCTCAAACAGGCGAAGCTGGTAACCAGCCGTCGGGAAGGAAAATCCGTTTTTTATTCATTAGCGGATGATCATGTACGGACGATCATCGGTCAGGGAATGGAACATATTTTAGAATGAAGAATTTAAGATAGAAGAAAAGGAGACTATAATCATGAAAAAGAAATTTAAACTGGAAGATCTGGATTGCGCGAACTGTGCAGCAAAAATGGAAGAG
This sequence comes from uncultured Lachnospiraceae bacterium, assembly GCA_934371505.1. GTDB lineage: Bacteria > Bacillota > Clostridia > Lachnospirales > Lachnospiraceae > UMGS2037. The sequence continues at coordinate 164 of CAKRNW010000071.1, read as the reverse complement.
GCTATCAAAAAGATTCCCGGTGTCAACGATGCTGTAGTAAGCTTTATGGCGCAGAAGATGACGATTGATGCAGAAGACGACAAATTTGATGCCATTATGGATGAGGTTGTGAAGACCTGTGCCAAGGTGGAGCCGGATTGCAAGATCCTGAGATAGGATGCGAT
>CAKRNW010000070.1 GCA_934371505.1 uncultured Lachnospiraceae bacterium | reverse complement strand
GAGGAGCAGCCCCGGGAATTCGTTTGTACCAAGTGCGGTACACAGTTAAAGGCAGGAATGAAGTTCTGCACGAAATGCGGAACTCCCGTGACAGCAGTGCCTCAGCCCGGGATGCAGCCAAAATCTGCTGCAGCACAGCCGGCACCGCAGCCTCAACCGAAACCAGGAGCGGCAGCACAGCCGGCACCGCAGCCTCAACCGAAACCCGGAGCGGCAGCACAGCCGGCACCGCAGCCTCAACCGAAACCAGGAGCAGCAGCACAGCCGGCACCGCAGCCTCAACCGAAACCCGGAGTAGCAAAACGGCCGGCACCTGCAGTACCGACACAGCCTGTACCGGAGAAAAAGAAAGGCAAGGGTCTGAAGGTGGCCCTGATTGTTCTGGTGATTGTACTTCTCCTGGCACTGGTGGGTGCAGGTGTTTATGCATGGAAGGCGGGCTATCTGGATGACATTCTGCCGGGTGGGGCTAAAACCATACTGACAGGAAAGGATGAAGGGAAGAAAGGCGAAGAAGAGTCCGATGGAGAGGAAAGCGATGCAGCTGATGCGGAGGAAGTGCCGGAAATTGTAGAAGGTGACGAGCTTTCCGCTGCCGGAGATTATCTTGCTGCCATTGATAAGTATATGGAAGTGGACGAAGACAGCGACGCTTATGAGTCCGCACTGGAAAAAGCAGGTGCTGCCCTGACCCAGTACACTACCGAGGCGAAAAATCACGCCCAGGAGCTGGCTGATAACGAGAATCTGGATAACTACAAACAGGCACTCAGCGATTTGGATGCTGCTGTTGAAAGTACCGGTGAGGTGCTGGCTGGCTATCCTGATATTCAGGATTTCAGTGACTTTGACACAGAAGACCTTCCTTACAAGACTGCAGAAATTGAAAGTGCATTCTGCCAGTATGTATACAGCAAGGCGGAAAGCTATCTGGTAGACGCGAACCCTACCGATGCCACCAAGCTTCTGGATGAAGCGCAGGAAGTCATGGATGGACGTCCTGACACGGACTACAATGCTCCTGTAAAGGAGGAGTTTGCAAAGCAGTATGCAGCCAAATACGGTAAATCCGCAGTACAGCTGGCAAACCAGCTTTCTTTAAGTGCAACGGATGCCCAGGTAGCTGCCCGCATGCGCGAATTGTTCAGTGTTACCGACAACAATTGCTGGGTAGTGGAATTATATGAGCATTATGCCACCCAGGCAGGAGAACTGGAAGCCTTTGGCAGTGTGGATTTCTCCGGAAATTACCTGTTACCGGAATCTGCTGACAGAGAGCTGACGGTAGAGGACATCAAGAATTTAAGCAGAGCAGAGCTTCGTATGGCTCGTTATGAGATCTATGCCCGTCATGGCAGAGACTTCAGTGATCCTGCGGTGAATGCTTATTTCCAGAGTAAATCCTGGTACAACTATTCGGTATCCTTCGCAGAGTTTTACGAGTATGATTTAAGTGATGTGGAATTGTATAACCGCGATTTTATTCTCAACTATGAATTGGAAGCAGGATATTTGGATTAAGAGATGAAAAGAAATAACAGGAACGGAAGAGTAACGATGTTATTAAGTGTTCTCACGGGAACACTGTTGATTCTGGTGATTCTTCTGTTCCTGTTCTTTGCAAAACGAGACAAAGGACAGGATACGGAAGAAAACACAGAACATTGGGAGAGCATGGAATCCCAGTCCCAGGAGAGTGAAGAAACACAGACGACAGAAGAAAGCGTACCGGAACAGGAATCAGAAGACATTCCGGATCTGGGCTCGGATCTGGTTTTTGCCGGAAAAGACAAATGGCTGTTCTACCAAAGTACCGTGGATGGGGATACTATGGCAGATTTTTATGGCACCAATGCCTTTTCCGTGGCGGAAATGAAAGAAATTGCAGAGAATCTGTTAAAACAGCGGGACAAAATTGAGGCAGCAGGATCGAAATTTGTTTTGTTGATTGTGCCTAATAAAGAGTCGGTTTACTTTGAATACCTGCCGGATGAAATCAGGGAGAAAAAGGCAAAGTCTTCCCGGACCGATGATCTGGTGGGATATTTACAGGCGAATACCGATCTGGATATCATCTACGTGAAGGACAAGTATCTTTCCATGAAGGATGAAACCCGGATTTATTATAAAACGGATACCCACTGGAATATGGTGGGATGCTATGTGGCATTGCAGGAGGTTCTGAGAAACCTCTATGGGACTTACACGGATGTGAGTGAGGTTACTTTCCAGGAGCATCTGCATGATTTTGCCGGCGATCTTGCAGCCATGGCGGATGTGGGAGTGGCATATGGTATCGATACGGTTTATTTCCTTGGGGAGGATCAGGCGAGAGATGAACAGAAGGTGGAGGATTCCCTTCTGCTGGTGGGGGATTCCTTTGCAGAATTTCTCCTCTTGGAGAGTCCCTACTATTTTAAAGGGGGTGTCATCAACGGAGATATCGTTCCCTATGATTACAATTTTGTCAAAGCGACAGCTGCCAATCTGTCCCGGAAACCGGATGTGGTGCTTTGGGAGTGCTGTGAACGGCATATCGACCGGCTGGGATGGGATGAAGTAAAGAAATGAACAGGAAACAGATAAGGAAACAGAACATGAGTAACAGTTGGAAAGCTGTGGCGGCAATGGGGCTGGCGATGATTGCAGCTTTGCACTTTGATTCTATCGTGACAGATGCCGCACCGGCGGATACAAAACAAAAAACAGAGGAACCGGCACCTCAGGAATGGTTTGTGGCACAGGATGGAACCGGTCAGTTTACCACCATCAGTGAGGCGGTGGAGCAGGCAGCAGAGGGGGATATTATCTGGATCTATCCCGGCGTCTATGAGGAGTCGGTGCAGATGTCCCAGAAGCAGCTGCAGCTGATTGGGATTGATAAGAACCTTTGCATTCTCCAAAACTGTGAGGAAAGCTATTATCATCCGCCCCTGGAGATTGCAGCGGGCTCTGTGAGCAATCTCACCATATATGCCTATCGTGTAGATACCGATCCCATCGGTGGCAGCTCCACCAGCGTGAAGGAGACACAGCCGGAGTTTGAGGAGACAGATGTGTCGGCCATCTATGCCGGCGCAGTACCTATTTCCTCTTTTACCGGATATGCGGTGCATATCGAATCAGATTATGCCTATGGCAGAAGCCTCACCTTTTCAGACTGCGTCATTCAGTCCGACTGCAACTACGCGGTGGGAGCCGGGCTTCGTGGTGACTACAGCCTTCAGTTTGAAAACTGCGAGCTGATTGGAAGAGGTTCTGCAGGAGATATTTATCTTCACGATTCCATGGAAAGTCTGGTGGGGGAAACCCAGGTGGCTTTTGTAAACACCAGATTTGCCTGTGAACTGGCGCCCTATTTTCTTTCCACCTATTCCAGAAATCCGGAAAACCGTGTGGAACTCACCTTTCGTAATGTGACAGTGGATGCAGTGGCTTATCAGGACAAAGAGATTTACAGTATTACCAATCTTTACACGGGAACGCTGGTGGATGAGCTGCCGCAATATAGTGTGGAGAAACTGAATCTTGCCAAATCCCAGAAATATCTGGGAGCAGCAAGAAATCTGGAGGATCCCCTGGCCGCCTCCGAAGCAAAATCGAATAAGATTACTTATTTGAAGGATACTTCTTTATTAAATACCATGACATGGGATCAGGCGCTGCAGTATGATTATAAAGAAAACCCTGCCTATGCGGGAAGAAAACGTGCCTGTATCAATGTCTGGAACATTGATGGACTGGAAGGAGAAGGCTGGTGCGGATCCATGAATTTCTATCTTTCGCCTTACAGCTTTTTTAATTCTTTGCCGGATCTAAACTATGTACCGGGAGTGACCGTGGTGAGTGCCACAGATACGGCTGCAACAGCCACGGAAACAGAAATCACAGTACCTTAAAAGTGATGAAAGAAAAGGGGGAACGGAAATGCAGTATGGAATCGTGACGGGATTCATATTTTTTATTGATTTTTTCCTGAAGAAAAAGGCGGATGGTTTGAAACGCCTTGGGAAGTGGCGAAGCTATTGGAATGACCGGATCGAAGTCTGGAAGTACCACAATCATGGTGGCTTTTACAACCTGGGACAGGGAAAACCGGATGTGGTTCGGGGAATTTCCTTAGGGCTGTCGGCAGTGGCATTTGTGTGTTTCCTTTTATCCCTTACCTTTCATGGAAACCGGATGTTAAGAAGCGGTCTTTCCATTCTGCTGGGAGGAGCTTTCAGTAATGCCTATGACCGCCTGACGAAACGCTATGTAGTGGACTATCTGCGATTACCGAAAATCCCTATCCTGGAAAAAATTATCTTTAATCTTTCTGATTTTTGTATTTTAATAGGAGCGATGCTTACCGCAATCGCATGCAGCAAAGAGGAAACCAGTGAAAAATAAAAAACAGCCCGCAGAGGAATGCCGATATGGCACCCCCTGCGGGCTTTCGTATACGTTTCTTTGGCGAAAAATTAGTTCTTTGTGATAACGGTACCGGCTTTTCCCTTGATGGCATCCTTTACATGAGCCAGAGAGGTGATCAGTACACTTCCCTCCGGATTTGCATCCAGATAGGTGACAGCTGCTTCAATCTTGGGAAGCATGGAGCCTGCCTCGAACTGACCTTCTGCGATATAAGCCTTTGCCTGCTCCTCGTTCATGGAGGAGATGGGAGCAGCATTTTCTTTGCCGTAGTTTTTGTATACACAATCCACATTGGTGAGAATGATCAGCTGGTCAGCCTTTAAGTCTGCTGCGAGTTTTCCGGCGATGGCATCCTTTTCAATGACAGCGGAAGCACCCTTTAAAATGTGGTTCTGTTCGATAACAGGGATGCCGCCGCCTCCACAGGCGATGACCTCCTGACCGGCATCAGCCAGAACTCGGATTGCATCAATCTCTACGATGTCAATGGGCTTGGGAGCGGCGATGACACGGCGGAAGCCCTTCCCCGGCTCCTCCTGTACATAGTTGCCTTTTTTGATTTCAATTTCTGCATCGTCTTTGGACATGTATCTTCCAATCCGTTTGGTGGGCTCATAGAATGCTTCATCATAGGGATCCACTGTTACCTGGGTGAGAATGGTGCTGACGGTTTTGGAAATACCTCTGGAGAGAAGCTCTGCCCGGAGGGAATTCTGGATATCGTAACCGACATAACCCTGGCTCATAGCAGAGCATACACACATGGGAGCAGGAGTGTAATCAATATAGACACGACGCAGCTCCGTCATTGCTTTATGAATCATGCTGACCTGGGGACCGTTACTGTGGGTGATGGTCAGCTGGTAATCTTCTTCTATTAAATCAGCCAGTGCCTTGGCAGTCACACGGACAGCAGACTGCTGCTCTTCGGTGGTGTAACCGAGAGCGTCGTGGCCTAAGGATACAACAACTTTTTTCTTGCTCATTTGGATTCTCCTCTTTCTTAGAGAGCTTAAGGCTCCGTATGGAGTTATTATAGCAAAATCCCCATTTCTTGTACACAAGAATCTGACACAAATCAGGCTATCAGGGATAATCATCCGAAAACGGGTCGTTATCCCACGGAAAATTCATTTGCACAAAGAAATAGATTGCGGTAAGATTGCGGGTGAAGCATAGCACAGGGCTTCGCCCGTATTTTATTTGTAGAAAGGTATGGTTTTATGATTAAAGATTTGACACAAGGAAAACCCATGCGGATTATTATCGGATTTGCCATTCCTCTTTTGCTGGGAATGCTGTTTCAGCAATTTTATTCTCTGGTGGACACTGTCATTGTAGGTAAGACGCTGGGCGTAGACGCACTGGCCGCAGTGGGTTCTACCGGCTCCATTAACTTTCTGATTATTGGTTTCTGTATGGGTGTCTGTGCGGGATTTACCATTCCCATTGCACAGCGCTTTGGTGCCAAGGACTATGATGCCATGCGGAAGTATGTGGCGAACTCTGTGTGGATTTCCATTATTTTTGCGGTGGTGATGACGGTGGTTACCGTGGCAATGTGCCGCGTGATCCTGATTTGGATGCGTACTCCGGAGAACATTCTGGATGGGGCTTATAAGTATATTGTGGTGATTTTTGCAGGAATTCCGGTTACCTATCTTTATAATCTGTTGTCCGGCATCATCCGTTCCCTGGGGGATTCCAAGACCCCGGTTTATTTTCTGGTTCTTTCTTCCATTTTAAATATTGGACTGGATTTCGCATTTATTCTGGGTTTTCATACCGGTGTGGAGGGTGCAGCCTATGCTACCGTGATTTCCCAGGGAGTTTCCGGCGTACTCTGCCTGTTTTATATGCGGAAAAAATATGACATCCTCAAAATGGACAAATACGACTGGAAGTTTGACGGTCACATTGCGGGAATTCTCTGCGGCATGGGTGTCCCCATGGGACTGCAGTATTCCATTACCGGCATCGGCAGCGCTGTTTTACAGAGTGCGGTAAATACCTTAGGCTCCTCTGTGGTTGCCGCTGTTACCGCAGCTGGAAAAATCAACGGTTTCCTGGCTTGTCCCTTCGATGCGATGGGATCCACTATGGCTACCTACGGTGGACAGAATGTTGGTGCAAAACGCCTGGACCGTGTGTCTCAGGGCTTAAAATCCTGTGTGATTCTGGGAATAGTCTATTCCTTTATCGCACTGGGCATTGTACTCTTATTCGCAACGCCTCTGGAACTGCTGTTCCTGGATGCCTCCGAGGTGGAAATTCTGGCACAGGCAAGAATCTTCCTGATTGTGAACGTATGTTTTTACATTTCACTGGCACTGGTGAATATCGTCCGTTTCCTGATACAAGGTATGGGATTCCCCAAATTTGCTGTCTTTGCCGGGGTATTTGAGATGATTGCCAGAGCCTTCGTTGGCTTTTTTCTGGTACCCGCTTTCGGCTTTATGGCGGCCTGTTTTGCAAGTCCTGCGGCCTGGGTGCTGGCAGACTGCTTTTTGATTCCTGCTTATATTAGTTGTTATAAAAAATTAAAGAGGATATTCAATCCCCCGGCTGATTCTTCCAAATAAATGCATGATGGAAGTACGATAGTCATGAACCTGACTTATGAAATGAAACGGGCCGGCCTTTCCTGCATTATGGAAAATAATGTCTGTGGCTGTGCAATCAATAAAAGAATCAGGGAAAACACAGTGAATAAGCTGTTTATTGCTTTCATGGTTTATTATCCCCATCTCCCAGTGCCATGGATATCGGCACCTCAATCTTCTTATCGTAGCATGCGAACGCCTCGTCCACCAGCTTCTTATCCAGTTTCGGCGTAAACAGGCTCACGAACGGAACCAGCACCAATCCGGCAATCATGGCGAAAGCGCCACAGTTAATGGGGGACTGCAACAATACCGGGAAGGAACTCCGGAACAGCATATTCAGAACCATGATTCCTGCACCGAAGATAAAGCTCACCCATACGGAAGCTTTGGTTACACGCTTGGAATACAAGCCATACAGGAACGGTGCCAGGAACGCTCCCGCAAGTGCTCCCCAGGACACACCCATCAACTGGGCGATAAAGGTGATATTGTTCTTGTACTGCACAATGGCAAGAACCGCAGAGATTGCAATAAATACCACAATCAGCACACGGATGATGCGTACCTGTTTCTTGTCATCCATATCTTTTACCAGATTATCCTTAATCAAATCAATGGTCAACGTTGAACTGGAGGCAATGACCAGAGAGGACAGCGTGGACATGGAGGCGGATAACACCAGAATCACCACCAGCCCGATCAGTAAGGGAGAAAGGGTGGAGAGCATGGTGGGAATTACACTGTCGTAGCCCTCTGCCGCAATGTCAATCTGGTCAGAATACAGACGTCCGAAACCACCCAGGAAATAGCAGCCGCCGGATACCACAACAGCAAATAAGGTGGAAATCACCGCACCTTTGTGAATTACATTTTCACTCTTAATCGCATAGAATTTCTGCACCATCTGCGGCAGACCCCAGGTTCCCAGGGAGGTCAGGATAACCACACCTAACAGATTTAACGGGTCAGGACCGAAGAAGGAGGCAAACACACCGGGAGTGGAGGAGACAGCAGCATCCTCCATCTGGGACAGACTGTCTAAGGCACTCAAAAATCCACCGTTGGCGGAGAGCACCGCAGCAATTACCACCACGATACCAAATAACATAATCAGTCCCTGAATGAAATCGTTAATGGCAGTTGCCATGTAGCCGCCCACAATGACATACACACCGGTCAGCACCGACATCAGCAGGATACATACCGTGTAGTTGATGTGGAATGCCATGCCGAACAGCCGGGACAAGCCGTTATACAGGGAGGCAGTGTAGGGAATCAGGAAAATAAAAACGATGATGGATGCACCGATTTTCAGTGCGTTGGAGTGGAAACGCTGTCCAAAAAATTCTGGCATGGTGGCGGAATTTAAGTGCTGGGTCATAATACGGGTGCGTCTGCCCAGCACCACCCAGGCCAGCAGGGAGCCGATGAGGGCGTTTCCCAGACCAATCCAGGTGGAGGCAATGCCGTATTTCCAGCCAAACTGTCCCGCATAGCCGATAAAGACTACCGCGGAGAAGTAGGAAGTTCCATAGGCAAAAGCGGTGAGCCAGGGTCCCACACTTCGTCCGCCCAGCACGAATCCGTTGACATCCGTTGCATTTTTACGGCAGTAAAAGCCGATGGCAACCATTACTGCAAAAAAGCATACCAGCATTAAAATCTTCAGTATCATAGTGTTCTCCTGTCTATGCTTAACCTTTGTTCTGAGCCTCTACCAGACGCTCACCACAGTATTTCTGGCGCAGTCTGGGTTTCTCGATTTTTCCGGTGGGGTTACGGGGAATCTGGTCAAAAATAACCTTGTGGGGGCGCTTGTAACGGGGCAGTGCTTTACAGAAATCGTTGATGTCCTCCTCACTGCAGATGGCGCCGGGCTTTAGCTCGATGATAGCAGCCGCAATTTCTCCCAGACGATGGTCGGGCAGGCCAATCACTGCCACATCATGGATAGCGGAATGAGTCCGCAGGAAATCCTCGATCTGTACGGGGTATAGATTTTCGCCACCGCTGATGATGACATCCTTTTTCCGGTCTACCAGGAAGTAGAAACCGTCTTCATCCTGCATCGCCATATCACCGGTGTAAAGCCAGCCGTCCTTTAACACCTCGTCGGTTGCCCGCTCATCGTGGTAATAACAGGTCATGACGCCGGGACCTTTGACACAAAGCTCACCCACATCTCCCTGTTTCACAGCCGATCCCTTTTCATCCACAATCTTTACTTCCCAGCCAAATCCGGCTTTGCCGATGGCTCCCACTTTATCAATATTTTCCACGCCAAGATGGACACAGCCGGGACCGATGGACTCGCTGAGACCATAATTGGTATCGTACTGGTGGTTGGGAAAATATTTTTTCCAGTGCTTAATCAGACTGGGGGGCACAGGCTGTGCGCCGATGTGCATCAGTCTCCACTGGGAAAGCTCGTAATCTTCTAATTTCAGTTCACCGCTGTCCAGCGCTTCCAAAATATCCTGTGCCCAGGGGACTAACAGCCACACAATGGTACACTTTTCTTTGGATACCGCATCCAGTATATAGTTCGGTTTCGTGCCCTTCAACAGAACGGCCCTGCCTCCGGACAAAAGAGAGCCGAACCAGTGCATTTTCGCCCCGGTATGATAAAGAGGCGGGATACACAGGAACACATCATCCTTGGTCTGCCCGTGATGATTCTGCTCCACCTTGCAGGCATGTACCAGACTTTCGTGATTATGTAAGATTGCCTTGGGAAAGCCGGTGGTGCCGGAGGAAAAATAGATGGCGGCATTGTCACTGTCCTTTAAGGGAATCTGGGGTGTCTGGCTGGAACAGTTGGCAGTGAGGGAGGAATAGTCCTCTGCAAAGCTGGGGCAGTTGTCCCCCACGTAGAAAAGCAGACGGTTTTTGCTGATGCGGTCAGCGATTTCCTCCACACGACCGATGAACTCAGGCCCGAAAACCAGAATGTCCACATCTGCCAGATTCACACAATATTCAATTTCTTCCGGGGCGTAACGGAAATTTAAAGGAACAGCGATGGCTCCGGTTTTCAGAATGCCAAAATAAATCGGCAGCCATTCCAGACAGTTCATCAGCAGAATGGCCACTTTGTCGTCCTTTTTCACTCCTCTGGAGAGCAGGAGGTTGGCGAAACGGTTTGCCTTTTCATTAAAGACATTCCAGGTGATTTCACGGCGATAGTGGGTGGTAGGATTCGGCTCCATGAGCTCGTATTCCTTCCAGGTCACCCGCCGCTTTTCCTGCACCTCCGGGTTGATTTCCACCAGACAGATGTCATCCCCGTGAAGGCGGCAGTTTTGCTCTAAAAGATAAGTAATTGGCATGATTGTACCCCTTTGTATAATTTTGCGCTTTAACGCGTTTATCTACTAAAGTAGAATATAATACAACCCACAGGAAAAGTCAATGTAAGCCTGTTGCAAAAGCCAATTTTTTCCCCTATAATTGAGAAACACGAAAAGATAGGAAAGGCTGGAATTTTACCATGACCGGACAGGAGTTTCTGGAACAGTTGGATGGACATTTTCGGAGGGGTGAGATGGAGGCAGCACGGGATTTCCTCCAGAAAACCTATGCGGAGGCTGTGGGAGAAGACGATGTGAGCCTGCAGCTTACCGTATTGAATGAGATGATGAGTTACGCCGGAACCATGGGCCAGGAAGAGCTGGGAATCGCGGCGGTGACGGAGTGTATCCGTTTGATTCAGGAATACGGATTGCAGGACAATCCTTCTGTGGGAACCATGTGGATGAATATGGGAATCGCTCTCTACCGTTTTGACCGGGTGGAGGACGCCCTTGCCTGTTACCGGATGGTGGAGGAACAGCTTTTAAAGCAGTATGAAAAGCTGGATGCTTTGCCGGACAGCACAGAGAAGAGACAGGCACTGGAAGAGGTGGTGCGGGAATTAAACGCTGAGGAGCTACAGGCTGCTATCAAAAAATGCGGTGACCCGGAAGACTGATATGAGGAGTCAGAACTGAGTCAAAATGAAACCGCATGGGCAAATATAATAAGAAATTCAAGTTTTGCCCAAATATAATTCTAAAATTGGGTAAAAACGGAGCAAAACATATTATATTGCCCATTACAGTTTACATAACACAAAGAAAACACAGGAAATACTACAACATATGAGCTTTAACCGGGCAAAAATCAGCTCCTTCTTATTATTTGCCCAATTGCATGGAAATACTGATTTGCATGGAAATACTAATTTGCATGCTGCCGTCCTTCGTGGTCTAAGTGGTAATCATCCCGGAGGATAAGCTGGGAGAGGGGCACGAACTCATAGCCTTTGTCCTTGAGGGTAGTAATGAGGGTGTCCAGTGCCTGGGCGGTGTATTTTGCTCCGTTGTGGCACAGGATGATGCTGCCGTTGCCCAGATGCTTGTGACTGCACACCGTGTTTACGATGGAATCCACGCCGTAGTCCTTCCAGTCCAAAGAGTCCACATCCCACTGAATAGGGTAGTAGCCACAGGCACGCACCCCTTTAATCACGTGATTGTCGTAATCTCCATAGGGTGGGCGGAACAGAAACATTTCATAGCCGGTCAGCTCTTTGACCTTCTCATGCACCTTCATCACCTCATCCTTGATTTCGCTGTCGGAAATCTGGCTCATGTTTTTGTGGTTTTCGCTATGATTTCCCAAATCATGCCCCTCGGCGAGAATCATTTTCACATCATCCGGGTAGTTTTCTACCCAGCCTCCCGTCATAAAAAAGGTAACTTTCACATCATTTTTCCGCAGTACTTCCATAATCTGTTTCGTGTCCTCATTGCCCCAGGCGGCATCAAAGGTGAGGGCAATCTGAGGCTTGTCGGTCTCCACACAATAGATGGGAAGTTCCCGTCCCCCCACGCTGTTGCTCACGGTGGCAGCACCGCCCAGCACATGCACCATTCCTGCGGTAAAAACAAAAAGCGCTCCGAAATAGAGCAGAAAATCCTTCCATTTTTTCATTCGACAACCATACCTTTCTCACGGTCTGCAAATTTGGGGCGTAAGCACAAATTTGCGTGTGAAAAAATTATTTTTCACACGATATCC
>CAKRNW010000069.1 GCA_934371505.1 uncultured Lachnospiraceae bacterium | reverse complement strand
CAGACTTACAATCTCCTCTCTGGTGAACCCCAGTTTTTTCATCTGGGTCAGAAAAGTTTCCACCTGCTCTTTGGCAAGATTTAGTTTAATTGATGCAATCATATCTTTATCCTCCGTGACAGTACGGCCTGCCGTGCGCTGGGTCAGAATCAGACCGCTGCGCTCCAGCTCCGCAAAAGCTTTCTGCATGGTATTGGGATTTACACTTGCCTGGGCGGCGAGTTCACGCACACTGGGCAGTTTATCTCCAGGCTGGTAATAGCCGGATACGATCTGCATTTGAATGATTTCTACGATCTGTGCGTAGATCGGTCTGTCAGAATCTAAATTCCATGCCATGTCCATCCTTCCTTTCTTTTGGAAATCTGTATTATTAACTTAATACAATATAACAGTAATGCAGGGAACAGGATCTGTCAAGAGGAATTGTGAAGTTTTTACTTTTATGGTATTTTAATAGAAGAGACTATGCATACTACCAACGTAAAGGAGTGATTACCTATGAAAATTGTGTTTTTTGATACAAAAAAATATGACCAGGATTCCTTTGAGAGAATTGCCGGCAGCTACCCGGAACTGGAAATCGAATATCTGGATACCGATCTGTCCACGCATACCGTCAGTCTTGCAGCAGGAGCTGATGCGGTCTGCGCTTTTGTGAGTTCCGATGTGGGGACAGATGTGGTGAATGCCTTGGCAGACCAGGGGGTGAAATGCATCCTCATGCGCTGTGCCGGATTTAATAATGTAGATTTAAAAGCTGCACGGGAAAGAGGAATGACTGTCCTTCGCGTTCCTGCGTACTCCCCGGAGGCGGTGGCAGAGCATGCCATGGCGCTTGCATTGGCTGTCAACCGCCATATTCACAAGGGCTACATTAAAGTCAGAGAGAACAACTTTAGTTTACAGGGACTCACCGGTATCAATTTTTACGGTAAAACCGCAGGCATTATCGGAACAGGCAAGATCGGTGTGGCGATGGCGAGGATCTGCCAAGGCTTTGGCATGAAGGTGATTGCCTACGATAAATTTCCCAATCCCGGTCTGGATTTTCTGGAGTACAAAACCCTGGACGAGGTGTTGACCCAGAGTGACTTGATTTCCCTCCACTGCCCTTTGATGGATGACACCTACCATCTTATCAATAAAGAAACCATTGAGAAGATGAAAGACAATGTGGTACTGGTCAACACCTCCCGCGGTGCCCTCATCAAAACCGAGGATCTGATTGCAGGCATCCGGGAACGGAAATTTTTTGGCGTGGGTCTGGATGTCTATGAGGAAGAAACAGACAATGTTTTTGAAAACCGGGAAGACGATATTCTGGAACATTCCGTTACCGCAAGGCTGTTATCCTTCCCTAATGTGATTGTCACCTCCCATCAGGGATTTCTTACGGAAGAGGCTTTGGAGGCTATTGCCCATACCACCCTGCAGAATGCCATGGACTTCAAAAACGATACCATCAAAAAGCAGAACCAGGTATCGTAGAGTTTCCACAGCAGGGAAAGTATGATAAGATTATGATAAGATAAAGAAAGAATAAATTTAGGAGAAAGCTCCTCTGCTCATCGAGAGGAAAATTTCACAAAGTGAAATTGGCATTTTGCAATGCAAAACAAGGAGAAAAATAATGAATCGAGAATTGTATTATAAGCTACAGAACGGAAGTGATATCCGTGGCGTGGCACTGGAAGGCATGGAAGGAGAGCATGTGAACCTCACCAGTGAGGCAGCCAGAGACTTTGCCAAAAGCTTTGTCCATTTCGTGTCAAAAAGAACCGGGAAAAAATTGGAGGAACTGAAACTGGCAGTGGGACATGATTCCCGTTTGTCAGCGGATGAATTAAAAACAGCTGTTATCGATGGAATTACAGAAACCGGGGCAGCCGCAGCAGACTGCGGATTGGCCTCCACTCCTTCCATGTTTATGGCGACGGTACTTCCGGGACTGGAATATGACGGCTCCGTGATGATTACCGCCAGTCACCTTCCCTTCAACCGCAACGGTCTGAAATTTTTTACCAAAGAGGGTGGACTGGAGCATGAGGACATCCATGAGATTATCAAAGATGCCGTGGAAGAAGTTTATACCGAATGTGTTCCTGCAGAAAATCGTCAGGCAGTGGAAAGCTGTCCCTTACTGGAGCATTACAGTGCCCATCTGCGGAATGTGATCTGCCAGTCTTTGCCGGATGGCGGGGACAAGCCGCTCCAGGGCTTACATATCGTCGTGGATGCCGGAAACGGTGCAGGCGGTTTCTTTGCAAGCCAGGTGTTACAGCCTCTGGGTGCGGATACTACCGGCAGTGTATTTCTTGACCCGGATGGACATTTTCCAAACCACATCCCCAACCCGGAAAATCCCCAGGCAATGGAGGCAATCCGCAAGGCAACCGTGGATTCCAAAGCAGATTTGGGCGTGATTTTTGATACCGATGTGGACAGGGCAGCAGCGGTCTTTGCTGACGGCGAGGAAATCAACCGCAATGCCATCATCGCACTGATGGGCGTCATTGTGGCGGGAGAGCATCCCGGTACCACCATTGTGACCGACTCCGTGACCAGTGATGAACTGGCAGCGTTTTTAGAGCAGGAGCTGGGACTGAAACACCATCGTTTCAGACGGGGCTACCGCAATGTGATCAACGAATCCATCCGTCTGAATAACGAGGGCATCGACAGCCAGCTTGCCATTGAGACTTCGGGACACGGCGCACTGAAGGAGAACTATTTCCTGGATGATGGCGCTTACATGAGCGTAAAGATTATCTGCGAGCTTGCCAGATGCAGGAAACAGGGCAAATCCATCGCCGCCTCCATCGCAAAGCTGGGACATCCCGCCGAGGCAGCAGAGTGCCGCTTTAAGATTAACTTAGAGGAGTTTAAAGAGTACGGTGCCCAGGTACTGAAACAGTTTGACGAGTTTGTACAGAACGAGGAGGGCTTTGCCAAAGTACCGGTAAACCATGAGGGAATCCGTGTCAACGTGGACAGAGAGGGTGTCCAGGGCTGGCTGTTGCTGCGCATGTCTCTCCATGACCCGATTCTTCCTTTAAATATCGAAACCAGACAGCCCGGCGGTGTGGCAAAAGTCAAGGAATGGCTCCTTCCTTTCTTTACCCGGTTTGAGAGTCTGGATTGCAGTCCCCTGCGCAGCTAAGCGTGGAAACGAGGAAACCAATGATGAAAAAAGCAGTCACACGCCTGGCAGTCCTCAGTGTATGTGTGCTGACACTTACCGGCTGTGGAAAAGTGAGCCGGCAGCATATTGACGAGGGCATGCAGGCGATTGCAGAGCAAAATTATGAGCAGGCACTGACCAGCCTGGAGGAGGCGGAGAGCGCGGGGGAGGATACCCGTCTGCTTTACCGCGCCAAAGGACTTGCCTTCATGGGACTGACCCAGTATTCCGATGCGGCAGAGGCCTTTGAGACAGCACTCAAAAGCAGTAACGGCCGAGTGCAGAACATAGATGTAGATATGAACTACTATCTGGCGACTGCCTATTATAAGCAGGGAGACGATGCCCAGGCCATCCGGATTTACAACACGATTTTGAGCCTTTTCCCGAAAGAGAAGGATGCCCTGTACCTCCGGGGGAGTATCCTTCTGCATCAGAGTTCTGACAACTACGAAAGTGCCAAGGCGGATTTTGACCGTGCGATTGAACTGGCACCCTCCGATTTTGACCAGCTTCTTAACATTTGTCAGGTGTTGAAGGAGTGCGGCTATCAGGATGCCGGCAGGGAATACCTGGAAAACGCCATGGCGAATCATGCCAAGGATATGTCTGACTATGATAAAGGAAGAATCTGTTTTTATCTGGAAAACTACCAGGATGCCAGAGATTATCTGGAACGAGCCAAGGATACCGCAGGCGGAGGTGCCGTGCTTTATCTGGGACGAACCTGGGAAATCCTGGGAGATTACAATTATGCCTCCAGTGTATACGAAGCCTATTTGGCCAACACTCCGGACGCAGAGATTTATAACCAGCTGGGTATGTGCCGGTTGAAGATGAACGATCCGCAGGCAGCCCTGGAGGCCTTCCAGGCAGGACAGACTGTGGAAAACTGTCCGATTTTACAGATACTTCAATATAATGAAATCGTAGCCTGTGAGCAGCTGGAGAATTTCACAGAAGCGGCATCTTTGATGCAAAGCTATCTGAAAACCTACCCGGACGACGAACAGGCACAGCGGGAAAATATATTTTTAAAGACAAGATAAGGAGAATAGTATGATTGACCAGTTAGTTGCAAAGATTAAGAAAACCCAGGCTCCCATCGTGGTGGGGTTAGACCCCATGTTAAACTACATCCCGGAACAGGTGCAGAAGAAAGCCTTTGAAGAAAAGGGAGAAACACTGGCAGGAGCGGCAGAAGCCATCTGGCAGTTCAACAAAGCTATTGTGGATACGATTTACGATTTGATTCCTGCAGTAAAACCTCAGATTGCCATGTATGAGCAGTTTGGGGTTGAGGGTGTCATTGTCTTCAAAAAGACCGTTGATTACTGTAAGGAAAAGGGACTGGTGGTCATCGGCGATGTGAAACGTGGTGACATCGGTTCCACCTCCGAGGCTTATGCCGTAGGACATCTGGGCAAAGTCCAGGTTGGCTCCCAGACTTATGCCGGTTTTGATGAGGACTTTGCTACTGTCAATCCTTACCTTGGCTCCGATGGTGTGAAACCCTTCATAAAAGTCTGCAAGGAAAACAACCGTGGTATTTTCGTTCTGGTAAAGACTTCCAACCCCAGCAGCGGAGAGTTACAGGACAAGCTGGTGGATGGCAAGCCTTTGTACGAACTGGTAGGAAAAATGGTAGATGAGTGGGGAAGTGACTGCATCGGCGAGAGTGGCTTCAGCGAAGTGGGTGCAGTGGTTGGTGCGACTTACCCGGAGCAGGGCAGAATCCTCCGTGCCATCATGCCTAAAACCTACATCCTGGTACCCGGCTACGGCGCACAGGGAGGTAAGGGCAAAGATCTGGTACACTTCTTTAACGAGGATGGACTGGGTGCCATCGTCAACTCCTCCCGTGGCATCATCGCCGCTTACAAACAGGAGGTTTACGCAAAATTTGGCGCAGAGCATTTCGCCGATGCCTCCCGCCAGGCAGTTTTGGATATGATTGCGGATATCCAGGGAGCATTACAGTAGGATGGAATTGTAATAGGACAGAATTACTATAAGAAATAAAGAGAGCAGCATCCGAGACCTTGTGAAAAGGAGATTTGAGATGCTGCTTTTTTGATAGGAAAGTGTGTGCAAAGAGTCGGTAAGTTGCTATTTGTTCGATAATATATAGAAATCTTGCATTTACACTTGTTTTTTTGATACAATTATATTATTACACGAATTGATAATACAATCAGTGCAAATTCCTTAGAAATTTTAGTATATTGTCAGCGAGTAGGTGTTTGTAATTATCGATATATTTTTGATGATTTATCCATATGGGCATATAGATCTAAAACTTTCAATTTTGCCCGAAGGGTGATGGAAATATAAAGAAATTTTGACAGTTTAGGGGGAAAACAAGGATGCTTTGGGCAAATACGACTTAAACAGTTCCGTTTGCCCGGATCTTGCCCGATTTCTTGGGTAAAAATTGAAAGAAACCACAGATTTACCCAGAAGGTTTCCATAATACAGATTGAAACACCAGAAAAGCGATCCACACGAAGAGTTGCTGGGTAAAATTTCAAAAATCTAGTATATATGACCATAAGCAGACAAAAAGCTTTATAATACTTTATAATAAGAACCAATTTTGTAAGAGTTTTTTATAGTGAGATGGAATTTATTTTGAAATAGTACCTATTTCAGGACGAGAAGGATGATGTTTTTATTTCGATTACCTGCGTAAGGTAGAGGGTAAGCATTAGAGTGAAATTTGAGCGTATCCGTAATGTGTCAGCCTATGTAACCCGAAGTATTTGCTGATTAGAAAGGCAAATTCCACTTTTTCTAAAATGTATAGCATAAGCAAAACTATGTTTCATAAAGGTTCAACCTATATTTCTAATATCTGTTGCAAATTTTAAGAATCTTATGCTAGTATAAAGAAGTAAAACTGCACAAAAAACAAGGTGTTACAAAAAAAAGTCACTGCACAATGCAGGTAAACGATGTCGGCTAAAGCCTTATTTGCACTCACCTTGTAAGTTTGCATTCTTAAAATAGCACAAGAATTGTACGATGTCAACAAATTAGTGTAAAAGGGGTAAATATGGAAGAACGCAAGATGTATTGGGGACTGGATTTAGGAACAAATTCTGTGGGCTGGGTGGTAACTGACCAGAACTATCAGCTTATGCGTGCAAAAGGGAAGGATTTGTGGGGAGCCAGACTTTTTGACAGGGCAGACACAAGTGCCGAGCGGAGAGGATATCGTGTAAGTCGTAGACGGCGTCAGAGGGAAGTGGCTCGCTGCGGCGTGTTGAAAGAATATTTTTATGAAGAAATCAGCAAAATGGATGCCGGCTTTTTTGTCCGTTTAGAGGAAAGCAAATTTTGGAAAGAGGACAGGAGTGAGGGAAACCAACAGAAGTATGCACTGTTTGCGGATGCCAATTTTACCGACAAAGACTATTTTGAAAAATATCCTACCATTTTTCATTTGAGAAAAGAACTTTTGGAAACCAGTGAGGCACATGATGTCAGGCTGGTTTATCTGGCGTTATTAAATATGTTCAAACATCGTGGACACTTTTTAAATACCGCACTTTCTGCAGAAGAAACGGAAACAGATATGAACGCAGCTTATCAGGAATTGGTGGACACAGCCGGTTATTTTGATATTGCGTTTGACCCGCAGTTAGATGCCAGGGAAATAGAAAACATCTTGGGCGAGAAGGGGATTTCCAGAAGTAGGATTCTGGAAAAATTGTCAACTTATATGGGGATAAGTAAATCCGACAAAGCAGCTTACGAACTCCTAAAATTAGTATGCGGCAATGCTGGAAAATTAGTGAATATCTACGGCTCTGAAATTTTAGGAGAGGAAAACAAGACTCTTTCCATCAGTTTTCGCGACTCTAATTATGAGGAAAAGGAAACCCAGGTCAAGGAACTGGTGGGGGATGACTACTTTGAATTACTGCTGGCGGCAAAAGCCGTGCATGATATCGGACTTTTAGCGAATATTTTAAAGGGGTATGCTTATCTGACCTATGCCAGGGTGGAAAGCTACGAGGAACATAAAAAAGACCTTCAATTATTAAAATGTGTCTTGAAGAAATATAATCCGGAAGGATATGACAAAATGTTCCGGGTTATGGAGCCTGGAAATTACAGTGCGTATATTGGGAGCGTAAACAGCAAGGAATCAGGCAAGGTCAGAAGAAATGAAGGGAAAGGACGGAGCCGGGAGGATTTATATAAGACAATTCGCAAGCTGTTGGGACAGTGTCCTCAGGACGATCAGGACGTAGCATTGATTTTGTCCAAAATAGAAAGTGAAACTTTTTTGCCGAAACAGTTGACTGCGGATAACGGCGTTATTCCCAATCAGGTTTATGTAAAGGAGATGCGCAAAATTCTGAAAAATGCAGCCACCTATTTACCTTTTTTGAAGGAAAAAGATGAATCTCAACTGACGGTGGCAGAGCGTATCATCCAACTGTTTAGCTTTCGGATTCCCTATTATATTGGACCTTTGGGGCAGGAACATTTGGATGAAAAAGGGTACAACGAGTGGGCAAGGCGGATTGCACCGGGAAAAGTTTATCCATGGAATTTAGAGGAAAAGTTTGACACCAAAGAGGCGGCAGAGAAGTTTATAGAACGTATGGTACGGCACTGTTCCTACCTGACACAGGAGAAGACGCTGCCTAAAAATTCTTTGTTGTATGAAAAGTTCATGGTATTGAATGAACTGAACAATTTAAAAATCCATGGAGAAAAAATTACAGTAGAGCAGAAACAGGATTTATATAATTCACTTTTCATAAAAGGAAAACGTGTTTCTATTGCACAGATTGTAAGACATTGTCAGTTAAGCGGCTGGGTGGAAAAGGATGACACCGACTTTTTGTCTGGAATTGATTTAACAGGATTTAAAGCCTCGTTATCTTCCGTGGGCAAATTCAGAGGCGTGTTTGGAGAGGGATTTTTTAACGATAAGCAGACCGCCATGGCAGAACAAATCATTTTCTGGGCAACCGTTTATGGAAATGATAAATCCTACTTGCGAGAGCGCATTGAAGAAGAATATTCGGAATTGTTGGATGAAAAGCAGATTAAACGGATACTGGGATTTAAGTTTGAGGGATGGGGAAATCTGTCCCGGGAATTTTTATATTTAAGAGGAACTTCCAGGCAGGACAGCGAAAGAAGTGTCATCATGGCGTTGTGGGAAACCAATGACAACCTGATGGAACTGCTGAGTGAGCGGTATACCTACAAAGAGGCACTACAGGAACAAATCAAAGAAAAAGAGAAAACGTTGGAAGAATGGACGATTGAAGACCTAGGCGGGATGTATTTGTCTGCACCGGTCAAGCGGATGCTCTGGCAGACTATGAAGATTCTTTTAGAATTGAAACAGACATTGGGACAGACCCCTGACAGAGTTTATGTGGAAATGCCCAGAGAAGATGGAGAAAAAGGGGAGCGTAAGGACTCACGCAAGAAAAAGCTGCTGGATTTATATAGTGCATTGAAAGGTGAGGAAAAAGCATGGCGCAAGGAAATTGAGGACAGACCGGAGGCAGATTTCCGCATCAAGAAACTGTACTTGTATTATCGGCAGATGGGCAAGTGCATGTATACGGGAGAAACCATCGAATTAGCAGACCTCTTTAACGATAACCTGTATGACATTGATCATATTTATCCGAGACATTTCGTGAAAGATGACAGCATTGAGAATAATTTAATCCTGGTGAAAAAACAGAAAAATGCAAGGAAAGGTGATAGTTATCCGATAGAACGGGAAATTCAGCGAGCCCGATATCAGCTTTGGAAAATGCTTGCAGATAAGAATTTTATTTCCAGGGAAAAACATCAGCGTTTGATTAGAACTACACCTTTTTCAGAGGAAGAAAAAGCAGGATTTATCAGCAGGCAGCTGGTTGAAACAAGACAGGGAACCAAGGCAATTACCCAGATATTGCGCCAGATATTCCCAGACACAATGGTGGTGTTTTCCAAAGCGGGAGAGGTATCTGCATTCCGGCACAAATTTAATCTGGAAAAAGTGCGTTGTCTCAATGATTTTCATCATGCCCAGGATGCTTACCTGAACATTGTGGTGGGAAATGCGTATTATGTGAAATTTACGGCAAATCCGATTAATTTTATCCGTGAGGCAGAAAAGAATCCGCAGAAAGATTTGTATAAGTACCACATGGATAAATTTTTCGAATATACAGTACAACGTGGCGATGAAACGGCGTGGATTGGAACAAAGGATGAGAAAAATTCCACCATTCATATCGTGAAAAAGGTGATGGCGAGGAGCACGCCGTTGATTACCAAACGTTGTTATACTGTCCATGGAGGAATTACCAGAAAGGATACGATTTATAACAAGGAAACGGCAAAAGGTCAAGGATATATAGCAGTGAAGGGAAGTGACCCGCGTCTGTGTGATGTGACAAAATACGGTGGCAGAACTTCTATTAATAATATGTTTTATACCCTGGCATCTTACCGGGTAAAAGGAAAATCCGTGTTAAGTCTGGAGGCAATTCCCGGTTATCTTGGAAATGCGGAAAATATATCAGACGAAACTTTATTACGTTATTTGCAGGATTCATTAGAGAAAGAAAATCCGGGAAAAGTAATTTCAGACCTTCAGATTAAGTATCGTTGTATTCGATATAAGTCACTTTTAAAGATTGATGGTTTTTATTACTATATTGTAGGAAAAACTGGCAAGCGGATATACCTGGAAAGTGCAGTTCCTCTCATTTTGAATAATGAGGATGCAATTTACCTGAAAAAAATAGAGAAAGCAGTTAGCGGGCAATACTTTGAAGAAAAAAGGGAAGGGCAGCTAATCATAACTGAAGAGTGCAATCAAAAGTTGTATGATATATTGTTGGAAAAATTAACTGATGGCATTTATAGGAACAAAAAGGCATCCCTGCAAACGATATTGCAGGAGGGAAGAGAAAAGTTTATCAGGTTGTCGATACCGAACCAATGCCAGATTCTTATGAATCTGGTGGAATGGTTCCAATTAAGCTGCGTAACAGCAGACATGAAAGAGATTGGTGGAAGTGCCAATTCTGGAAAATGTTTAATGGGTAAAAAGATTAGTGATTGTTCCGAAATGATTTTAATTACACAATCGGCAACCGGACTACAGGAACGCCGCATTGATTTGTTAAAATTATGAGTTGGCGTACAGTGGTGATAGTAAGTAGTGCAAAACTTGACTATCAAATGGGATATCTGGTAGTGCGCAAGGATACGGTTACCAAAATCCATCTGAGTGAAATTCGGCTGCTATTGATTGAATCCACAGCAGTTTCGTTGACTGCGGCACTTCTGGCAGAATTGACGGATAAGAAAATTAAAGTGATTTTTTGCGATGCAAAACGAAATCCGTCGTCAGAACTGCTCCCTTATTATGGCGCCCATGACACCAGCTTGAAAATTAGAAATCAGATTGCATGGAGCGACAAAATCAAGGTACAAATGTGGACAGAAATTGTATCGGAGAAAATTCGCAAACAGCGGGAAGTGCTGCTTCTTAGGGAGAAAAAGGAGGAGGCCGATCTGTTGGGGCAGTATCTGGAAGAAATGGAACTGGGAGATGCGACAAATCGTGAAGGCCATGCGGCTAAAGTATATTTCAACGCCTTATTTGGGAAAGACTTTAGCCGAAGTGTGGATAATGTCGCAAATGCTGCGCTCAATTATGGATATAGTATTCTGCTGTCTGCATTTACCAGAGAGATTACAGCGAATGGCTATCTGACACAGTTGGGACTATTCCATGACAATATGTTTAATCCCTTCAATCTGGCATCGGATTTGATGGAACCTTTCCGTCCATTAGTTGACAGAAGGGTACTTCAATTACAGTTCTCAGAATTACAACATGAGCAGAAGATGCAGTTGGTTGACATCCTTAATATGGAAATTTTTGTGAATGAACGAAAAGAATATGTAGCAAATGCAATTAAGATTTATTGCAAAAGTGTGTTTGACGCAATCAGTGATGAGGATGTTTCGCAAATAAGGTTTTATTCCCATGAGTTATAGGTATATGAGAATTCTTGTGATGTTTGACTTACCGGTTACAACCGCCGCGGAGCGGCGAGCGTATACATTATTTCGTAAATATCTGTTGAAAAATGGATTTTTAATGCTACAGGAATCTGTGTATTGTAAAATCGCCCAGAATCCTGTGGCAGCGGATTCTGTTATTGATGCTTTACGCAAAAATAAACCGCCAACCGGGTTGGTTCAATTATTGCGGGTGACGGAAAAACAATATGCAAAAATGGAATATATTGCAGGTGAGAGCCAACTGGATGTGCTGAATGATGATAGGAGATTAGTGGTCTTGTGAGATTGATAAATGCAGAGTGGAATCTGGATGTTCAGTTTAAGGAAAACATGGTAAACCAGGTGGTAATAGAAGAACCACAGATATATGTAGCCATTCTTTCTGAATTGTATGCCCAGATAAACGGTGGAGAGGGCAAATTTTTGTTGTCACAGGGAGAAAAGGAATGTTCAATATCTAAGGACATGGACATTGTTATCAATCCCTTTGGAATAACAGCAAATTGTAGGAAAATGCAGACGAAACTACAAACGGAACTGAAGGAAGAATTGTCGGGATTTTTTTACAGTGAGTATTTAACTGTACAAGCGGAAGTATTGAGGCTATGGGAACAAGTGACGGCACATCTGCCCTATGAATTGGAATATGCGGATGCTATAGAGATGGGAAGTTTTCTAAAGCTGGGAGACATAAAATTTGTGGAAGAAACGGGAGACTTGTTGTCCAGTATCTGTCAATACATAAAACTACTCCAGCGGTTATTGAATGTTAAAGTATTGGTACTGGTAAATATAAAATCTTACCTGACCAAAGAACAGATAGAACTGCTGTATCAGGAGGCGTTCTATGATAAGGTGCAATTATTGCTGATTGAATCGAGGGAGGACTATCATTTAGATAG
>CAKRNW010000068.1 GCA_934371505.1 uncultured Lachnospiraceae bacterium | reverse complement strand
AAAGAGCAGCTGGAACAGGTAGAAAATCTGGGCTTTGACTTTCTCCAGCTTCATGGGGCGATAGAGCCGGAGATACTGCGTCAGGCAACGTTACCGGTGATCCGGGCTGTACAGATATCCGAAAATGGAGAAATGACTGAAACAGTCAATGAAGAAGGAAACATCGTGGCAAAGCTTTATGATGCGGCAAGCCCAGGCAGTGGGAAAGCCTTTGACTGGAATCGGCTGACAGAGATTTCCAAGCATCCAGAACAGAAATTATTCCTGGCAGGGGGCTTAACCCCGGAAAATGCAGCTCAGGCGGTTAGGACAGTACATCCCGATGTGGTGGATGTGTCCAGCGGTGTGGAGGCAGAACCTGCGAAAGAGAAAGGCTTTGCCGGAAAAGAAAAAGAGAAAATCAGACGATTTGTAAAAGCGGTGCGAGCAGAGAAATAAGGAAACAAGGAGGAAAAATCAAGATGAAAAAATCATATTACGGTGAATTTGGTGGACAGTATGTGGCAGAATCTCTGATGAATACGTTGGCGGAGCTGGAGAAAGCCTTCGATGAGGCAGTTGCCGACCCGAAATTCTGGGAGGAATACAACTATTATCTGCGTGAGTATGTGGGAAGAGAGACACCACTTTATCTTGCAGAGCGCCTGTCGGAAAAATACGGCACCAAGATTTATTTAAAGCGGGAGGACTTAAACCATACCGGCGCCCACAAGATTAACAATGTTATCGGACAGATTCTGCTGGCAAAACGCATGGGGAAAACCAAGGTCATCTGTGAAACCGGTGCAGGTCAGCACGGTGTGGCAACTGCCACAGGCGCTGCTTTGTTTCATATGGAGTGTACCGTTTACATGGGAGCGGAGGACATGGAACGCCAGCACTTAAATGTGATGCGGATGGAACTGCTGGGGGCAAAAGTAGTCAGTGTGACTTCCGGTTCCAACACCTTAAAGGATGCCACCAACGAGGCAATCCGCACCTGGGCAGAACGGGCGGAGGATACTTTTTATATTATCGGTTCTGCAGTAGGTCCTTATCCTTATCCCAGAATGGTAAAAGAATTCCAGAAGGTGATCAGCGTGGAGGCAAAGCGTCAGTTTTTGGAGAAAGAGGGACGCCTGCCGGAAGTGGTGATGGCTTGCGTGGGCGGCGGCTCCAACTCCATCGGCATGTTTGCGGAGTTTATCGACGAGCCGGGCGTGGAACTGATTGGCGTGGAGGCAGCCGGCATGGGCATTGAAACCGGAAAACATGCCTCTGCCATGGCACTGGGCAGACCGGGAACCTTACATGGCATGCGCTCCTATCTGTTACAGGATGAAGACGGCAATGTACAGCTTGCCCACTCTATCTCTGCAGGACTGGACTATCCCGGCGTAGGCCCCGAACATGCTTATTTAAAGGAATCAGGACGGGCGCAGTATGTGGCAATCACCGATGATGAGGCGATGGAGGCACTTGCAGAACTGTCCAAAATGGAAGGCATCATCCCTGCCATCGAGAGTGCCCATGCAGTGGCTTACGCTTTCAAAAAGGCAAAAACCATGACGAAAGACCAGGCGATTGTGGTTTGTCTTTCCGGGCGCGGTGACAAGGATATGCACACAGTGGAATCCTACTTCAGCGGAAAAGGCTATTTGAACTAGGAGGGGAACGGACATGACAGAAAATCGCATTGAAAAGAGACTGGCGGATTGCCGGAAAGAGCAGAAAAAAGCATTTATTACCTACATGACAGCAGGACTTCCCGATATGGAAGGCTGCGCCGAGATTATCCGCACCCAGGAAAAGGCGGGAACGGACATCGTGGAACTGGGGATTCCCTTTTCCGATCCGGTGGCGGACGGCCCGGTGATTCAGGAGGCATCCTACCGCTCCATCCAACAGGGCACCAACCTGAAAAAAGTGTTTGCCATGGTGGAGGGGTTACGAAAAGAAGGCTGTGAGCAGCCGCTGGTGTTTATGATGTACTACAACACCGTCCTTTATTATGGTGTGGATGCCTTTGCTGCGAAGTGCGCCGAAGTGGGTGTGGACGGACTGATTATTCCGGATTTGCCTTTTGAGGAACAGGGAGAGCTGGAGGATGCCCTGAAAAAAGTGGAGGATGCGCCGATTCTCATTCAGCTGGTTTCCCCTGTGTCCAAACAGCGGATTCCCATGCTGCTGGAAAATGCCAGAGGCTTTGTGTACTGTGTCTCTGCCATGGGAGTGACGGGACAGAGCGCCACCTTCCACCGGGATGTGCTGGAATACTTAAAGAGCGTGAAAGCCGTATCTCCGGTGCCGGTGATGATGGGCTTTGGCATCCGCACCGCGGCAGATGTACTGCCCATGAAGGATCTTATTGACGGCTGTATCGTGGGTTCTGAGTTTATCCGTCTCATGGAACGCAGCCGGTATGATGTGCAGGCAATCACCGATTACATCCAGACCTTTGAACGCGAGTTGAACAACTAGAAGGGCAGTAGGCAGTAAATAATTGGCAGATTGTTCATTGACTTTTAAAGTGCCGGAAGTATAATTAGGAATAGTGTTTTTACGAAAGAGGTTATTCTTATGAAATATCTAAAACAATTGCTGATTATACTGGCCATCTCCTTTGTGGGGGAGGCGTTGAAGTATTTTCTGCCTTTACCGATTCCCGCAAGTATTTACGGAATGGTTCTCCTTTTCATCCTGTTACTGACCGGTGTGGTCAAATTGGATGATGTACAGGATGTGGGCAAATTCCTCATCGAGATTATGCCGGTGATGTTTATTCCTGCCGGTGTTGGTCTGATGGCATCCTGGGGTGTGTTAAAACCCATGCTGGTGCCGGTGGTGGTAACTATCGTGGTTTCCCTCGTTCTCGTCATGGGAATCAGCGGACGGATTACCCAGCGGGTCATCCGTCATAATCAGAAGAAGGAGGGCAAAGACCATGAATGATTTGTTTTTAAATTCTGCCATGGCAGGAGTGACCCTGAGTCTTGTAGTTTACATGCTGGGCTGCTGGTTAAAGAAGAGAACCGGGCTTGCCCTGTTCAATCCCCTGCTCCTGTCTATTATCGTAACGATTCTGGTATTGATTGTGGGTAAGGTTGACTACGATACTTATAATGAGGGAGCCAAATATTTAAGCTGGTTTCTCACCCCCGCAACGGTGAGCCTGGCGATTCCTCTATATGAACAGCTGACCCTTCTTCGAAAAAATTTTAAGGCAGTGATGGCAGGAATTGTGGCAGGAGTTCTCAGCAGCCTGGTAGCTATTTTAGTCATGTCTGTATTATTGGGACTTTCCCATACCGAATATGTGACCCTTCTCCCGAAATCCATTACCACCGCCATCGGAATGGGTGTGGCAGAGGAGCTGGACGGATATGTGACCATCACCGTAGCGGCGATTGTGACTACCGGTGTGCTGGGTAATATTCTGGCAGAGCCGGTTTTAAAGCTGTTCCGTATCACGGAGCCCATTGCAAAGGGCGTAGCCCTGGGTTCATCCGCCCACGCCATCGGTACTGCGAAGGCCATGGAACTGGGAGATATTGAAGGAGCCATGAGCAGCCTCTCCATTGCCGTGGCAGGACTTCTGACGGTAATCGGTGCCACTGTTTTTTCATCCCTGTATTAAAGGTTGTATGAAGTGTAAAGTTTCGATATAATGACCTATAGGATTGATACATTCTGTGGGTCTTTTTTTATTGCATAGGAAAGAATTTCCTATGCAATGGAAGATGCGTTCAGGTGATCATTCCAACAAGCTGAAGGAGAAAAGTGAGATGAATACAAAAGAGGAAGTCAGGAAAAAACAAAAATGGTGGCGCGTGGCGGCGGTGGCAGGCATTCTCCTGCTGGTTCTGTCAGTGGCAGCATTGATCTGGGGAATGCTGGACCGGGTGGAAGATGGGACTCCGGAAGATTTATATTATGCCGAAGAGAGCCAACAGTATGTCTATGTACCGGTCCAGTATATGTCAGAGGCATTTGGATCCTATGAATCCTACGGGAAAATGTCCTTATATTTTGCCTTTAATGAAGACTGGGAGCCTTATATCATTTGCATGGATGATGCGGATGCGGCACGATATGCGGATCTTGTGGCATATACCTACGGCATGCTGGATGAAGCACAACCGCAGAACATTACGGGCTATGCAGCACCCCTTGATGATGAAATCAGGAATTTGGCAATAGAGTGCTACAATGAACTGTTTGATGAGGAATATGTAGCCGTTGACAATTTTACAGATCTGTTTGGCAGCTATTATATGCAGGTGGGAGCAAAATCCACTGCCTATACTAATTTTAATACTTTTATTATTTTGCTGGTAAGTGGTGTGGCTCTGTCTGCCTTTTCTTTTTATCAGGTAAGAAAATACAGAAAGATTTTACAGAAAGCAGAAACGGCAGCTGCCACCCGGCAGTTTGGAGAAGAGGGTGTTTCCTATGGAATGACGGATATGTTTTCTGAACAGAGCGTGAAAGTACCGGGAGAGGTTGTGAGCCATAACCGGCTGCTGGGTGTCCTGGGAGCCATCGGTGGTGCGCTGATTGGTTCGGCGTTAATTATTGTGCTTGGAATGCTGGGGTACGTATCCGGCTGGGCAGCAGTTGCCATGGCGCTTCTTGCCATTAACGGTTATAAATGGCTGGCGAAGGGCATTGATAAGGCAGGAATTGTCCTGTCCATTGTCATTACGGCATTGATGGTTATTGGCGCGAATTTTCTGGAATTTGCCATTGTTTACTACCAGCATCTCAATGAAATTATGGGTGGATATGTGTCTTTCTGGAGAGCTTTGCAGAACACAACGCAGTTTATGACAGACTATGATGCCTGGGGCACTTTCTGGCAGAACGTGGCGATGGGCTATCTGTTAGGCGGTGTCTGCCTGGGATTCTGGGTTCCCGGCATCATCCGGAGCAAAAAATCCGCAGCCGTTCCCGCCAACTATCAGCCCCAAAATATTTACAGCGAGCCGGACGAGTTCGGAGAGCAGCAGATGAGCGTGACCTTGAAACTGCCCAAATCCAATGCGGTGATTCTCTATATCATGGGTGGTCTCATGGTGCTTTTTGGTCTTTTCCTGGGACTTGCGCTGCTGGGAAATGAGAGTGTGGCAGGCGCCGTGACAATTTTCCTGTTCTTTGTATTCTGGACAGTTGTGTTAATCTGGCTTGGAAAAATCAGTTCCGGTGTCACCTATACCGCAGACGAGTGGGGCGTCCACTGGTACCGTCCTTTTGGGAAAAAGCATGTAGATATTGCCTATGCGGAGATTACGAAATTGGAACTGAGCAGAATCCAATGTCGTGTTTTCACAGGGGATCCCAAGAAGAAAATATTCATAGCACTGCGTAATTTTAAAAATGCACAGGACTTTGCCTATGTGGTGCAGACCTGTTATAATCGTGTACAGGAGAGAGCAGGAGAGATTTAAACTGCATCGTTGAAAGAGAAGGAGGGGCATACATGGAATACAATATTGCACCGTTAGAAAAGCGCATGAAGGAAAACATCAAAAACTACAATCTGGATGATCTGTTTCGACAGGATGTTTTACATAAAAATCTGGAACTGCTGCAAAAAATCTTCCAGATGGACATCTGTTTTACAGACCGTCATGGTGTGCCTTATATGATTCTGGGGGAATCTTATCAGGGCTTTAAACCGGATGTGGTGGAGGAACCGGGATTGAAATTCCGGGTATGCGACAGAACTCTGGGGCATATCTATTATAAGCTGGATCGTACACCGGAGACAATGCAGGAACTTGCAAAGGAGGCATTGCAGCAGGTATGCCAGCTTTGTACCGAGTATGGAGAGAGCCATTATATCAATAATGAATACGCACAGTATCTGGATTATCTGGAGGAGGTACTTCAGAAACAGAATCTGGAATCCAGCCGTCCGGAGCAGAGAGATATCCTTACAGGTACGCTTACGAAAACCTATTTTGAAAAGAGGATGCGGTTGATTGACAGGGCAGAAATCGCACCGGTGGCATTGATTGAAGCAAATATCAATGACTGGAAATACGTGTTTGACCGTTACGGTGCAGAGCACAGTGATCGATTGATTGCAACCATTGCCGGATATCTCCGGCAGGAAGCAAGATCCGAGTATATTATAGGAAGATATGACGGAGATGTCTTTCTGATTATGATTCCTATGCCGGAGGAGGAGGAAGCGGAAGCATATTGCGCACGGGTGCAGGAACGTTGTCTGGTATGTGACGATGAACTTCTTGCCCCCAGTGTGGCATTCGGAATTGCGATGAAGTTAAATGTGGAGCAGAAAATGGAGGATCTGATCTCCGATGCAGAGTATGAGATGCTGGCTCATAAGCTGGAGATGAAGAGTGCAGCAGGATACTATGAACGACTGCACAAAAACGCGTAAATCTAAAAAAAGTATTAAATCTCTGAAAGGAGACTTTAATAAGAAAAGGAAAGAAAAAAAAAGAAAACAAAAGATAAAAAGAGATTACAACAGATATGTTCTTGTGGGGAGAGTTGCAAACCTCTCTGCAAGAACATAATATATGATTTGTAGTTAGCACTCGTACGGAATGAGTGCTAATAAATTCCGCGTAAGAAAAGAATTTTAAATAATAGGAGGCAGTTATCATGAATTTAGTACCTTTAGGTGACAGAGTTGTATTAAAACAGTTAGTTGCAGAGGAAACAACCAAATCCGGTATTGTTCTTCCCGGACAGAGCAAAGAGAAACCCCAGCAGGCAGAAGTTCTTGCAGTAGGTCCTGGCGGAATGGTTGACGGCAAAGAGGTAAAAATGGAAGTCAGCGTAGGAGATAAAGTAATCTACTCCAAATATTCCGGAACCGAAGTCAAGATTGACGAGGATGAGTACATCATCGTAAAACAGAGTGATATTTTAGCAATTATTAAATAAGAATCAGGAGGCATGCAATCATGGCAAAAGAGATTAAATACGGCGCAGAAGCGCGTGCAGCATTAGAGGCTGGTGTCAATAAATTGGCAGACACCGTAAGAGTTACATTGGGACCCAAAGGAAGAAACGTAGTATTGGATAAATCCTACGGAGCTCCATTAATTACCAACGATGGTGTAACCATAGCGAAGGAAATCGAACTGGAAGATCCTTTTGAGAACATGGGCGCACAGCTTGTGAAAGAAGTAGCAACCAAGACCAACGATGTAGCCGGTGATGGTACCACCACCGCAACTGTACTGGCACAGGCAATGGTAAATGCCGGCATGAAGAACCTGGCAGCAGGTGCAAATCCCATCATCCTGAGAAAAGGTATGAAGAAAGCAACCGACTGTGCAGTGGAAGCCATCGCCAAGATGAGTTCCAAGGTAAATGGTAAAGAGCACATTGCAAGAGTAGCAGCAATCTCTGCAGGTGATGAGTCTGTGGGACAGCTGGTAGCAGATGCCATGGAGAAGGTTTCCAATGATGGCGTGATCACCATTGAGGAGTCCAAGACTATGATGACCGAGCTTGACCTGGTAGAAGGTATGCAGTTCGATCGTGGATATATCTCTGCTTACATGGCAACGGATATGGATAAGATGGAATCCGTACTGGATAACCCGGCAATCCTTATTACCGATAAAAAGATTTCCAACATTCAGGAGATTCTGCCTCTGTTAGAGCAGGTGGTACAGTCCGGCATGAAACTGCTCATCATCGCTGAGGATGTAGAGGGTGAAGCACTCACCACCTTAATTGTCAACAAATTGCGTGGCACTTTCAATGTAGTCGCTGTTAAGGCTCCCGGCTATGGCGACAGAAGAAAAGCTATGCTGGAGGATATCGCAATTCTGACTGGCGGTCAGGTTATCAGTTCTGAGCTTGGCTTGGAGTTAAAGGATGCAACCTTAGACCAGTTAGGACACGCAAAATCTGTTAAGGTTCAAAAAGAGAACACCGTCATCGTGGATGGTGAGGGCGATAAGGATGCTATCCAGGCTCGTATCGCACAGATCAGAAAACAGATTGAGGAGACCACTTCTGATTTCGATCGTGAGAAATTACAGGAGCGTCTTGCAAAACTGGCAGGCGGTGTCGCTGTTATCCGTGTAGGTGCTGCTACCGAAACCGAGATGAAGGAAGCAAAACTTCGTCTGGAGGATGCTCTTGCAGCTACCAAGGCAGCGGTAGAGGAAGGCATCATCGCAGGTGGCGGTTCTGCCTATATCCACGCTTCCAAGGAAGTTGCAAAACTGGCTGACACTCTGGAAGGCGATGAGAAGACCGGTGCGCAGATCATTCTGAAAGCTCTGGAATCTCCTCTGAACTTCATCGCAGCTAACGCAGGTCTGGAAGGATCTGTTATCATCAATAAAGTACGTGAGTCCGCAGTAGGTACCGGTTACGATGCTCTGAAGGATGAGTATGTTGATATGGTAAGCGCCGGTATTCTGGATCCTGCAAAGGTTACCAGAAGTGCTCTGCAGAATGCAACCTCCGTTGCATCCACGCTGCTGACCACTGAATCCGTAGTAGCAAACATCAAAGAGCCCGAACCCGCTATGCCTGCAGGTGGTGCAGGAATGGGCGGAATGATGTAATCCGACCTGGATAAAAATAGCCATAAAATCCCCCGAATCAGCCTGATGGGCTGATTCGGGGGATTTGACTTATAGGATGAAAAATAATATAATGTTTACTATCCGTTCAGAGCCAAGCGTATTTTTAAGAGAAGGCATGAATCATGCTTGCATGAATGAATGCTTTCTCTTAAAGATACATTTGGCGGATACGCCAAATATGAGCAAAAGGAAAGCCGCGCAGCGGCGGTTTTGCGAATGGCTCTGAACAATAGAGAAAACAATTTACATTGATACATAAAAACCCAAGAAACGGAGAGAATAACATGAAAAAACTGGAAGAATATGTGAGAAGTATTCCGGATTTCCCGGAACCCGGTATTATTTTCCGAGATGTCACCAGCGTACTACAGGATGCGGACGGCTTACATCTGGCAATCGATACCATGGATGATCTGGTGAAGGATCTGGACTATGATGTAGTGGTAGGACCCGAATCCAGAGGATTTATCTTTGGTATGCCTATTGCCTACAACAATTACAAACCCTTTGTCCTGATCCGTAAAAAGGGCAAACTTCCCTGTGCAACTGTACAGAAAGAATATGCACTGGAGTATGGAACCGCTGTGATTGAAATGCACAAGGATTCCATCAAACCCGGTCAGAGAGTACTGATTGTGGATGACCTGATTGCTACCGGCGGTACAACTCAGGCAATGATAGACCTGGTAGAATCCCTGGGCGGCGTGGTTGCCGGAATTGTGGTACTCATTGAATTGGCAGGACTTCACGGAAGAGATAAGATTGCAGGCTATCGTCTGGATTCTGCAATCCGTTACGAGGGTAAATAAAAGAATTCGTTCAGAGAAAACGTTAAGCAGCGGTGGTGTCTATGGCAGAAGAGAGTAAAATTATTGCAAATGAAATCATAAAACCCAGTGGCGTCCAGGAGAAACCTCTTGAGGAACGCAATATTGAGGTGATGAAGGAACATACCAGTCCCGAGGAGCTTTATCAGGATTTAATTTCCCATGTGCAGAAATACCACCCCTCCGACGACATTTCACTCATAGAGAAAGCCTATAAGACCGCGGCAGAAGCGCATAAAGACCAGGTGCGTAAATCCGGGGAGCCCTATATCATCCATCCGCTGTGCGTTGCAATTATTCTGGCAGATCTGGAGCTGGATAAAGAAACCATTGCTGCAGGACTTTTACACGATGTGGTGGAAGATACCATTATGACCACCGAGGAGATGGAGAAGGAGTTTGGCCCTGATGTAGCCCTCCTGGTAGACGGTGTGACCAAACTGGAAAATATTCCCTTAAGCAGTGGAACAGAAACCGATGCCAGACTGGAGATGCAGGCGGAAAACCTGCGTAAAATGCTCCTGGCCATGGCAAAGGATATCCGTGTGATCCTCATTAAACTGGCAGACCGTCTGCACAACATGCGGACATTGAAATACAAGAGTCCGGAAAGCCAGAAACGGATTGCCAGAGAGACTTTGGATATTTATTCCCCCATTGCGGAACGGCTGGGTATTTCCAAAATTAAAATCGAACTGGATGACCTGTCCTTAAAATATCTGGAACCCGAAGTTTATTATGATTTGGCAGAAAAAATTGCCACCAGAAAGAGTGTGCGGGAAAAATATATCCAGAGTATTGTGGATGAGGTCAGCGAACATATCAGAAATGCGGGCATTGAGGCTCATGTGGATGGTCGTGTGAAACATTTCTTCAGTATTTACAAGAAGATGAAAAATCAGAACAAGACCATTGACCAGATCTATGACCTGTTTGCCGTGCGTATCATTGTAGAGACGGTGAAGGACTGCTATGCAGCCCTGGGTGTCATCCATGAAATGTATAAACCTATTCCGGGTCGTTTCAAGGATTATATTGCCATGCCCAAGGCCAATATGTACCAGTCTCTGCATACCACACTGATTGGTTCCAATGGAACCCCTTTTGAAATTCAGATCCGTACTTATGAAATGCATAAAGCGGCAGAGTATGGTATCGCTGCCCACTGGAAATACAAAGAAGCCTCCGATGGTAAAAAGGTGGAAGCCGAGGAAGAGAAACTGGTATGGCTGCGCCAGATTCTGGACTGGCAGCGGGACATGTCTGATAACCGGGAATTTATGTCCTTGCTTAAGAGCGATTTGGATCTCTTTTCGGAGAATGTGTACTGCTTTACACCCAGCGGCGATGTGAAAAACCTTCCCGCCGGTTCTACCCCTATTGATTTTGCCTACAGTATCCACAGTGCCGTGGGAAATAAAATGATTGGTGCCAGAGTCAACGGAAAACTGGTGACCATCGACTATGAAATCAAGAACGGTGACCGGATTGAGATTCTCACTTCCCAGAATTCCAAAGGTCCCAGCCGGGATTGGCTCAATGTGGTAAAGAGTGCCCAGGCCAAGAGCAAGATTAACCAGTGGTTTAAAAATGAACTGAAGGAGGATAACATTGTCCGGGGTAAGGAACTGTTATCCACCTATTGCAAGAGTAAAAACATTAACCTGTCAGAATTACAGAAACCGGAATACATGGATGCGGTGGAGCGCAAATACGGCTTCCATGACTGGGATGCAGTGCTGGCGGCGATCGGACATGGCGGCTTGAAAGAGGGTCAGGTCATCAACCGCATGCAGGAGCTTTACGACAAAGATCATCCCAAGGTCCTTTCCAATGAGGAAGTGCTGGAAAGTGTGGCGGAGAACAACCAGAATAAACCGGTTCTCATGCGTCCCCAGAGTAGTATTGTGGTAAAGGGAATCCACGATGTGGCAGTGCGTTTTTCCAAGTGCTGCAGCCCTTTGCCGGGAGATGAAATCGTGGGCTTTGTCACAAGAGGAAGAGGTGTGTCCATCCATCGGACAGACTGTATCAATGTCATTAATCTGCCGGAGATCGAAAGAGCCCGTCTCATTGATGCAGAGTGGCAGAAGGGTGCTGAGGAAGACAAAGGACAATTCCTGGCGGAGATTACCATTTATGCCAATAACCGAAACGGTCTGCTGGCGGATATTACCCGCATTATGACCGAAAAAAATATTGACATTAACGCACTGAACACCCGTACTAATAAACAGGGAATTGCCACTTTATCCATGGCATTCAGTATCAGTGGAAGAGAAGCGTTGAAATCAGTAGTAGAAAAACTCCGGGCTGTGGACAGTGTGATTGATATTGAAAGAACAAGAGGATAACGCTGATCTTTTGTGCGGTAAGCATGGCAAAGAACCGGGATTAAGAAAACACCTGTAGAATGAGGAAATGAATGAGTGAATTAAAGATTGTATGCATGACCATAGGGGTGTGTGCCACCAACTGTTATTATGTATATCGGGATGGATTTACGGATGTCATAGTACTTGACCCTGCGGACAGAGGCGGGGACATTTATCGTTCCATTACGGAAAAGGGCTTCCATATTGGTGCGATTTTGCTGACCCATGGTCATTTTGACCATATCTGGGGAGCTGAGGAACTCCGGGAGAAAAGCGGAACAAAGATTTATGCCTATGAAAAGGAACAGCCGTTGTGTGAGAGTTCCCAGTTGAATCTGTCTGCCCAGATGGGAAGAGCCTGTACCATCAAACCGGACTATTATTTAAAAGATGGAGAGGAAGTACGGGTGGGAGATTTGACCTGTAAATTGCTTGCCACACCGGGACACACGGCAGGAAGCTGTTGTTATTATTTTGAAAATGATGGAATTGTGATGAGCGGTGATACCCTGTTTTGTCAGTCCGTGGGCAGAACGGATTTCCCCACGGGAAGTATGTCGGATATTGTGCGTTCCGTTAAGGAGAAATTGATGGTATTGCCGGATGAAGTAAAGGTTTATCCCGGACACGGAGAAATTACCACCATTGGATTTGAGAGAGAAAACAATCC
>CAKRNW010000067.1 GCA_934371505.1 uncultured Lachnospiraceae bacterium | reverse complement strand
TTGGTGAGTTTGGCAGCCTGGTCAGCTGCGATGCAGGCATCTATGATTTCCTGGATGTCTCCGTTCATGATTTTGTCCAGCTTGTAAAGAGTCAGTCCGATACGATGATCGGTAACACGTCCCTGGGGGAAGTTGTAAGTTCTGATTTTCTCAGAACGATCTCCGGTTCCGATCTGGCTGCGGCGCATCTCTGCCTCTGCATCGTGACGCTGCTGCTGCTCAATGTCATACAGCTTTGCCTTTAACAGGGCAAATGCCTTCGCCTTATTCTGGATCTGGGATTTCTCTGTCTGGCTATACACCACGATACCGGTGGGATAATGCGTCAGTCGCACGGCAGAGTCAGTGGTGTTGACACACTGACCACCGTTACCGGATGCACGCATTACATCGATACGGATATCCTTTTCGTCAATCTGGATATCGATATCCTCGTCTACCTCCGGCATCACTGCCACAGAAATCGTGGAGGTGTGAATACGTCCGCCACTCTCTGTCTCCGGTACCCGCTGTACACGATGCACACCGCTTTCGTATTTCATCATGGAGTAAGCACCCTGTCC
Organism: uncultured Lachnospiraceae bacterium; assembly: GCA_934371505.1. Taxonomy (GTDB): domain Bacteria; phylum Bacillota; class Clostridia; order Lachnospirales; family Lachnospiraceae; genus UMGS2037. The sequence continues at coordinate 11,918 of CAKRNW010000067.1, read as the reverse complement.
ATCGATCATGAACTGTACTTCCTTCATGCCGCCGATGCCGATTTCGTCTGCATTTAAGGTTTCCACTCTCCAACGCTTACTCTCTGCATAATGCACATACATACGGTAGATTTCCGCTGCAAACAAGGCAGCCTCATCGCCGCCTGCACCCGCACGGATTTCCACGATAACATTCTTCTCATCATTAGGATCCTTGGGCAACAGCAGAATCTTCAATTCCTTTTCCAGTTCTTCAATGCGTTTCTTGCTGTCGTTCAAAGTCTCCTTCAACATCTCACGCATCTCTTCGTCAGATTCTTCCTCCAGCATCGCAAGGGAATCCTCCACATCCTGTTTGCACTTCTTATATTCGGTATAGGCTTCCACAAGAGGAGTCATGTCGCTCTGCTCTTTCATAAGCTTACGGAAACGCTCCTGGTTATTTGCCACATCCGGCTCCGCCAGTTCATTCATGATTTCCTCGTATCTGCGCAGTAAATCATCTAACTTGTCAAACATTCTGTATTTCCTTTCCTGTCTTGTAACAACTTCCTCTATAATCTGGCGCAGACCACCCGATCCAGTCCTGCATAATCCTGCACTGTCCGGATCTCTGCAAATCCCGCCTCTCTCAAAAGCTGCTCCACATCTGCAGCCTGATCATATCCGATTTCAAAATAAATTCTGGCACCCGTCCTCAGCCACTGCGATGCCTGTTCCGTGATCTTTCGATAAAAGAAAAGACCATCTTCCATACCATCCAGGGCAAGCATGGGTTCATGTTCCCGCACCTCCGGCATCAGTGTAGGAATCACACTGCTCTGGATATAGGGGGGATTGGACACCAGCAGATCAAACTTTCTTCCTTTTTCCAGAGGGGCAAACAGGTCACCCTCCTGGAATTCCGCCTGATCGTCAGAAATTCCAAGTCGTTTTGCATTGCCTTTTGCCACCTGTAAAGCCTCCGGGGAAATATCCACCCCCACGCCGTGGCAGCCATTGGAATAATGAAGGAGACTTAAAAGAATACATCCAGAACCGGTACACAGATCCAGAATCTGCTCCCCGTCAAAGGGTTCCCGCATCACTTCCTCCACCAGAATTTCCGTATCCTGCCTGGGAATCAGCACATGCTCATTTACTCCGAATTCCAGTCCCATAAATTCCTGTACACCGGTGAGATGCTGGAGGGGAATGTGTTTCGCCCGCTCCCCAATCAGCTTTTTGTACTGCCGGATTTCTTCCTCCGATACTTCCCGATCCGGATGTACCAACAGGGTATTCCGATCCGTTCCGCATACAAATTCCAATAATAGTCTGGCATCCAGGACTGCTTCTCCGATTTCGGCTGCCTCCAGACTTTCTTTTCCTCTCTTATACAGTGCTTGATATTCCATCTTCTATATCTTCCTGTGTCAGATCCTCGGGGAATTTGTAGTTAAAGTCCTCCCGCAGGAATTGTTTCCAGTCAAACACTGCTTCCACCGCTTTGATTGCCACTTCCACCATCTGCTCATCCGGCTCCTTCGTGGTCAGTCGCTGCAACCACAATCCCGGTGCGGAAATAATCTTCACCAGAATATTATTGCTGCGTCCGGCCAGACGAATCAGCTCGTAGGAAATCCCCGCAATCACAGGAATCAGTAACAGACGGAGGAGTAAACGCCACGCCGGGGACTCCACACGGATAAAAAAGAATAAAATGACACTCACCAGCATAACAAACAGAAGAAAACTGGTTCCACAGCGTTTATGCTGTTTAGAACTCTTCATTACATTTTCCACCGTGAGAGTATGTCCATGCTCAATACAGTTGATACATTTATGTTCCGCTCCATGATACCGGTACACTCTCTTAATATCCGGCATCAGGGAAATCGCTGCCACATATAAAACAAAGATCACAATGCGGATAACGCCTTCGATAATCATCATCAGGGAAGCGTTGCGGACATACCGCCCCAGCAATACGCTGGTATAATAGGGAAGTGCCATGAATAATGTCAGTGCCAGCACTACTGCCAAAATTGTGGTCAATGTAGTCAGTGCCTTATCCTGTCTGGCTTTCTTTGCCGGATCTTTGACATTCTTCTGTTCATCCTCATCTTCATAAAAAGTTGCGGAGAAATTCAGGGAACGGGTTCCCAGAATCAGAGAGTCCAGAAAGTTAAACACGCCACGGATAAAAGGAATCTTTTTGATTTTGCTTCCTTCCAGAATTCCATGGTAGGTGTCCAATTCCACTTCAATCTCTCCGTTTGGTTTACGCACAGCCACCGAATATTTGTCCCCGTTTTTCATCATGATTCCCTCAAGAACCGCCTGTCCGCCGATTCCTGAGTAATGTCCACGTTTCTTTCTCTTTTTCTTTGCCATAATCAAAATACTCCATAACCAAAAATAAGGTTGAGATTTATTGAAACCTCAACCTTTTTTTAACCAGCTTATTTGTTTTCAAAACCGTACTTCTTATTGAACTTATCAATTCTGCCGGCGATTCTTGCAGCTTTCTGCTGGCCGGTATAGAAGGAATGGCATTTGGAACATACTTCCACGTGGATCTCGGGTTTGGTGGATCCGGTTACAAAAGTGTTGCCACAGTTACAAGTTACGGTTGCCTGATAATACTCAGGATGGATTCCCTGTCTCATTTCTTTCACCTCTCTATAATGAACAAAGTTCTTCAGTATATTATTCTGTGAATTCTTATATCACGAACAGCTTTATCAGTGTAGCATAACATCCTCAGCAATGCAAGGATTTTTTTAGATAAACTTCATTTTCTTTACAAGATTCACAAATTCCACATTATTTCTGGTGTGGGAGAACATGTCGATTACCTTCTCCACCGCATCCTCCGGTTTCATACCGTTAAATGCTTTACGGATAATGTTAATTGCCTCCTGCTCATCTGCATTTAACAGCAGATCCTCACGGCGGGTACTGGATTTGGGAATATCGATAGCCGGGAAAATCCTCTTCTCCGACAGTTTCCGGTTCAATACCATTTCCATGTTACCGGTTCCCTTAAATTCCTCGTATACCACATCATCCATCTTGGAGCCGGTCTCCACCAGTGCCGTTGCCAGAATCGTCAGGCTGCCACCCTCTCTCATATTCCGGGCTGCACCAAAGAAACGCTTGGGCATATGCAGTGCCGCAGGGTCAAGACCTCCGGACAGGGTTCTTCCTGAAGGGGGAACGGTAAGATTGTAGGCTCGGGTGAGACGAGTGATGGAATCCAATAGAATCATAACATCTTTTTTGTGCTCTACCAGTCTCTTGGCTCGTTCAATAACCATCTCCGCCACGCGCTTGTGGTGCTCCGGCAGTTCATCGAAGGTGGAGTAAATCACCTCCACATTCGGTCCCTCAATGGCCTCTTTAATATCTGTCACCTCCTCGGGACGCTCATCGATCAGCAGAATAATCAGATGTACATCAGGGGAATTACGTTTCACTGACTGTGCCACCTCTTTTAATAAGGTAGTTTTACCTGCTTTCGGCGGGGATACGATCATACCACGCTGTCCCTTACCTACAGGGCTCATGAGATCCATAACGCGCATGGCCACAGACGCACCGGGAGTCTCCAGTTTCAGTCTCTCATTGGGAAAAACAGGAGTCATATCCTCGAAGTTCGTCCGTTTGGCTGCCACCTCCGGTGCATATCCGTTAATGGATTTCACATATAACAGAGCACTGAACTTCTCTGCCTGGGTCTTAATCCGGGTGTTACCTACCAGAATATCTCCGGTCTTTAATCCAAAGCGGCGAATCTGACTGGGCGCTACATACACATCTCTTTCACCCGGCAGATAGTTTTCACACCGGATAAAACCATAGCCATCCGGCATGACTTCCAGAATTCCCTGTGCCTGTTGTCCACTGTCCAGTTCGGCGGGAAATTCCGCATTTTCTTCCACCGTTACATTTTTCACCGGTTCCGGCACCGCACTGGTCTGGGTTGCTGTTTCTGCCGGAGTCTCTGTGTGCTCCGGTTTACGCACATGTTCCGTGCGCACCGGTTGTTCCTCCTTACTGCGGTTGTCCACACGAATAATCTTCCGGCGGGGATGCGCAGTACCGTTCTCTGCTTTCACAGCCTCCGTTTTTCTGTTTTCCGCTTTCGGCTGTTTCTTTTCCTGCTCCACCTTTTCCAGTCGTTCATCCTCCTCCAGCATTGCCTGTACCAGATCTGCCTTTTTCATTGCAGATGTTCCCTTCAGGTTTCTCGCCTTTGCAAGATCTCGCAAAGTGGCCAGCGACAAGGATTCATATTTCTCCTTCATATTCTGATTCATATACACACTCCAATTCTTCCTTCAACATTGTTGAAAGAATTCTTATTAAGTTAACTTATTGGGGGATCTAAAAAGATTGGTTTAAGATTACTTGTGGTTCTATTATACACTACACTTTTCAAATTGCAAAGTTTTTTTAGTCTTGCAGGTAAGAAATAAATATTATATGATGTCAAAGGAATTAAAGTTTGTAACCATAGATAGTAATATAGGAGGAAAGACATGACTTTGAATGAGAAAGCATTACAGCTCCATGAGGAATGGAATGGAAAGCTGGAAACCGTGTCAAAAATCCCTGTCAAATCCCGTGAGGCATTATCCCTCGCCTATACTCCCGGTGTCGCAGAGCCCTGTAAAGTGATTGCCCAGGATAAGGAGGCTGCCTACAAGTATACCATGAAAGCCAACACGGTAGCCGTTGTCTCCGATGGAAGTGCTGTTTTAGGTCTGGGAAATATCGGGCCTTATGCCGCTATGCCCGTTATGGAAGGAAAAGCCGTTCTGTTTAAGGAGTTTGGCGGTGTCAATGCCGTTCCTATCTGTCTGGACACCCAGGACACGGAGGAAATTATCAAGGCCGTGACTTATCTTGCCCCCGGCTTTGGCGGCATCAACCTGGAGGACATCAGTGCTCCCCGCTGTTTTGAAATTGAGGATCGTCTGAAGGCTGCTCTGGATATCCCCGTATTTCACGACGATCAGCACGGTACTGCCATTGTGGTTCTCGCCGGTATTATCAATGCCTTGAAGGTAGTTGGCAAGAGAAAGGAAGATTGTAAGGTTGTGGTAAATGGTGCCGGAAGTGCCGGTATTGCCATTACCAAGCTGCTGCTGACCTATGGTTTTCCCAATGTGATCTTATGTGACAAAGTGGGAATCGTATCAAAAACCACTCCCGGATTAAACTGGATGCAGAAGAAAATGACAGAGGTAACCAATCCCAATAATGAGACAGGCTCTCTTGCTGACGCATTAAAAGGTGCTGACATTTTTGTCGGCGTGTCTGCCCCCAATATCGTCACTCCGGAAATGGTCGCTTCCATGAATCATGATTCTATCCTCTTTGCCATGGCAAATCCTGTACCTGAAATTATGCCGGATGCTGCAAAAGCTGCAGGTGCCCGTGTGGTTGGCACAGGCCGCAGCGACTTCCCCAATCAGGTCAACAATGTAGTGGCTTTCCCCGGTATCTTCCGCGGTGCTCTGGAAGGTCGTGCTACCCAGATTACGGAAGAGATGAAACTGGCTGCCGCCAATGCGATCGCAGGACTAGTTCCCGAAGATGAATTAAATGATGAAAACATCATGCCTGAGGCATTTAATCCCAAGGTAGCCGAGGTTGTCGCCGAGGCTGTGAAATCCCACATTGTACGATGAAAACCTGGGCTGGGAAACGTTATTATTCCTTAGACGCCTGGTGTAAGGAAGTCTACGGAGAAAAGTTATACAAAATTGCGATCAATGCAGGCTTTACCTGTCCGACCAGAGATGGCCGGGCAGGGACAAAAGGCTGCATTTTCTGTAGTGCCCGGGGAAGTGGTGAGTTTGCCGTTCCCCTTGCCTCCCAGCAGACGGAGACGATCCGTCCCCAGATTGAGGCAGGACTGAAACTTTTTCACGAAAAGCAGACCGGTTCCCGATTCATCGGTTATTTTCAGGCATTCACCAACACCTACGGGCCGGTTTCCTATCTGGAAACAATTTACCGCGCCGCCCTGGACACACCGGAAATTGCCGGTATTTCCATCGCCACCCGGCCGGATGCACTGCCTCCGGAGGTTTTGGCTCTGCTTGCCCGCCTGAAAGCAGAATATCCCCACAAATTTATCTGGGTGGAGCTGGGGCTGCAGACCATCCACGCCTCCACTGCAGCCTACATCCGCCGGGGCTATCCGCTGTCTGTTTTTGACCAGTCGGCAGGAAACTTACACCGGATTGGAATTCCTGTGATTGTCCATGTGATACTGGGGCTTCCCGGCGAGACACCGGAAGACATGCTGCAAACCATCCGCCACTTAAACGCCACACCGGTATGGGGTGTGAAATTACAACTTCTTCATGTTTTAAAAGACACGGATTTAGCTGTAGAATACAAACAAGGAACTTTCCAGGTTCTGTCTCAGGAGGACTATCTCTCTGTTTTAATGAAATGTATTGCTGCACTCCGTCCGGATATTGTTCTGCACCGGGTAACCGGTGACGGTCCCAGAAAACTTTTACTGGCTCCCACCTGGAGTCTTCACAAAAAATCGGTTTTAAATGAACTGCACCGTCGTCTCAAGGCAGAAGATGTCTGGCAGGGAAAGGATTACTTACCGCAATGACACAAGATCCATTGACATTGTACAAACTCATTATTTTATATATGTTAAACCGGGTGAACTTTCCCCTGACTCAGGCCCAGATCAGTGGTTTTATCCTGGATAAAGATTACACCAATTATCTGACACTGCAGCAGGTCCTGTCCGAACTTATGGAGGCAGGACTGGTATCTGCCCACACCACCCGGAATCGCACTCATCTGTCCATTACCGATGAGGGATGCGAAACCCTTAATTTTTTTGAAAACCGGATCAGTCCCTCCATCAAGCGGGATGTGGACACCTACTTCCGCGAAAACGAACTGGAACTGCGGAACGAGGTATCTATTCTGGCCGACTACTATAAATCCACCTCCGGAGAATTTGATGCCCATCTCATCGCCAAAGAAAAGGACATCCATCTCATTGACATTACGCTCTCTGTTCCCAGCGAGGAAACCGCAGCGGCAATCTGCGATAACTGGGAGAAAAAAAATCAGGAGATCTACCAGTATCTGATCTCCCAATTGTTTTAACTCCTATCATAAAGAGTCGCCTGCCGACTCTTTGCGGAGCATTTCTTCTCTTTTAATTCGTTCCATGTGTTCTGAAATATTCACTTCATAGCCATTCCCGGAACCCCGGTAAAACTGTGTGCCCAGCAATGCGTCCGGCAGATATTGCTGTCCCACATAATCATTGGGGAAATCATGGGCATAGAGATACCCGGTTCCGTGCCCTAACTTTCCGGCAGACTTGTAATGGGCATCCTGTAAATGGGGAGGAATTGGAAGATTTCCCGTACTTTCTACCGTTTTCATCGCTGCCCCAATGGCATTGATGGCGCTGTTGCTCTTGGGAGCTGTCGCCACATACATTGCTGCCTCTGACAGGATAATCTGTGCCTCCGGCATACCGATGCGTTCCACTGCCAGAGAAGCGTTGGTCGCCACCACAAGTGCCTGGGGATCTGCCAGTCCCACATCCTCTGCTGCGCAGATCATGATTCTCCGGGCAATAAACGCCACCTGTTCTCCTGCCTGCAGCATTCTCGCCAGATAATAGACCGCCGCATCCGGATCCGACCCCCTCATGCTTTTGATAAAAGCAGAAATTGTGTCGTAATGATTATCTCCTGTCTTGTCATATCGAAGCACTCGTCTCTGGATACATTCCTGAGCCACGTCCATGGTGATATGGATTTTGCCATCCTCACTCCGGTTCGTGGTCATGATTCCCAGTTCAATGGCATTGAGAGCATGTCTGGCATCTCCTCCAGATACATCTGCAAGAAATTCCAGTACTTCCTCATCGGCCTCCGCTTCATAGGCGCCCATTCCTTTGTTCTTGTCATAGACAGCCCTTCGCAGCAGTTCCTTGATATCCTCTTTTCCCAGAGGTTTTAGTTCAAAAATCACCGAGCGGGATAGTAACGCCCCATTTACCTCAAAATAAGGATTTTCCGTGGTAGCACCGATTAGAATAATCGTCCCATCCTCCACGAAAGGTAAGAGATAATCCTGCTGTCCTTTGTTAAACCGGTGAATCTCATCGATAAAGAGGATGGTTTTCTTTCCATACATCCCGGCGGTGTCCTTCGCCTTGCGGATGACCTCCTCCATCTCCTTTTTCCCTGCCACCGTAGCATTTAACTGAGTAAATTCCGCACTGGTGGTGTTGGCAATGACCTTCGCCAGGGTGGTTTTTCCCGTGCCGGGCGGCCCGTAAAAAATAATAGAGCTGATTTTATCCGCTTTGATGGCCCGGTATAACAGCTTGTCCTTTCCGATGATATGCTGTTGTCCCACCACCTCATCCAAAGTCGTGGGACGCATCCGGGCTGCCAGGGGAGATTCCTTTTCCTGATTGGCTGCCCGCATATATTCAAAAATATCCATTCCGGTATTCCTTTCTAGTCAAACAGCAGCTCTTCCACCGTCACAAAAACAAAGCCTTCTTTCTGTAACGTATCAATCACTTCCAATGCTGCTGTCACTGTGGACTGATAACAGTCATGCATTAGAATAATATCATTCTCTGAGGCTTTTGCCAACACGCCACGCACAACTTTTGACACATTGGAGGTGGTCCAGTCCAACGGGTCAATGGTCCACAGCACCGGAAACATATTGAGCTGCGTCTCGTACTTTTTGTTCCAGGAGCCGTAGGGCGGGCGGACGAACATCACCTCCTGTCCAGTGATATCCTTTAAAATTTCGTTGGTTTTCACCAGCTCCTGCCCAAACTCCACTTCTCTGGAGGGGGAATACTGAAGATGGGAATAGGTGTGGTTTCCGATGAGATGCCCTTCCTCACCTATCCGTTTCACAATGTCCGGGTACATTTCTGCCTGCTCTCCCAGAATAAAAAAGGTCGCCTTTACGGTCCGTTTTTTCAGTCCGTCCAAAAGCTGTTCTGTATACACCGGATGAGGACCGTCATCAAAGGTAAGGGCGATTTTTTTCTCCTCACGCATAACAGACGTCTGCACGGTTTCCCTTCGTACTGCCGCAGACGCCTGTATGTGATAGAGTCCCGCCAAAAGAAGAATACATCCTAGAAATAACAGGAAAATCCATTTTCTGGCATTCATATAGTCCGCTCCCGCATTTCTTTTCCTTCATTTTATGCGAAAGTATCTTGTCTTATGTTTAATCCTCGTAAACAGTAGAATAAACCTCACCGTCGGCACAGTCGAAGGTAACCGGGTCAGAGTATGCATAGTGATCCATCGCATCGCGCATCTCATAAACCATGGAATAGCTTCCATCCGGCAGCTCCATCTCGCCAAAGGCGGTATCTGCGGTCACGGTAATGGTGGCTGCGGTGTAAGGCTCAAATTCGTCATCACCGGTGGCAGACGCCATGTACCAGATGGTGGTAATCTCGTCCCCTTCCTGTAAAAGACGCAGCTCTTTGTCTGCCATACCGCTGTCATCGATGCCCTGTCTTGCGCCCAGAACACTCCACTCCTCTGTGGTAAAGTCATAAACTATCTGGAGGTTATATTCCTCGCCGTTTAACAGCACGGGAATTGCGTAGAGATTGTAATCCTCACTCTCATAGCTTAATTCCATGTAAACGATATTTCCGTCAATGCTTCCCCATACACCGCGGAAGTTATCGGAAAAGACACCGTTGTCCCAGTCCGCATTCATATCGTTGTCGGTTCCCAACAGCATCACCATGTCGTTTTCTTCATCCACATAGTAAAGGGAGAATCCGATACCTGCCAGAATGTCATTTGCCTCAGGTCCCAGGGTCAGGTAAGAAACACCATCCTCGTCCAAATCCAGAGGAGCACCATCCCAGTCGGTGCTTAACAGGTTCTTAACCTCCGGCAGTTCCTCAAAATCCATATCTGCAATGTAAGCCATACCGGAATCGTCCAGCTCTCCTGTCAGCTCATAGGAATAGAAATATTTGAAAGCAACGCCTGCTCCCAGACCTGCATAGCTGTTGAAGTCGTCCACATCTCCATTGTAGGAATAATAGCAGGACAGTCCGGTTGCCTCAGTACGATACTGACCGCCAACCTGGTAAAGCACGCAGTCATCCAATGCATCCAGTACCTCCTGGGCAGAGCCTAACATGTCCACACTCTGTCTTGCCATGTGTCCTAAATCCACCATGTTGGTGTAACCCTGCTCCTTGGTGTTACCGCCGTAGTTCTCACTCTGGGATGCCACACGTCCGAACTGGGAGAAAAATCCCGGATCGGTGCAGGCTGCTGCCAGTGCCTCGGCGCCAAAGGTATCATAGGCATCTAACAGAGGCTGTACTTTGGTCAGATCGGTAAGGGAAAGGGTCGTATTGTCCTGGGTGCCCACTTCCTCACATCCTGCGTAATAAGCATCACAGATGACCTTGCCCAGTTCCTCGCCGTTCATGGAAGGATTCTCTGCCAGGGCACCTACCCACTGGGAATAATACCAGCCGTTGGCAGGCTCCGTCTCCTCGGAGGCTACCAGATAGTGTGCCAAATCCGAAAAGGTATTCGCCACATCCACCGTTGCCATGAGACAGGTATCAAAGCCTACCAGTTCCAGAGGCTGTTTCTCTGTGGAAGGAGTCCAGACACTGGAAAATGCCTGGTACATTTCGTCTAAGGTAAGGGAATCATAGCCATAGATTTCATCAAAAGCTGCTCCACTCACAGAACCGCCGCCGTGATTCCAGAATACCACTGCTGTTTTCTCCGCAGGGTAATTTCCCTTGGCAAAGGCGAGGAAATCTGCCAGAGTCTGTGCCTCACCCATGCTGGCAGAGGGCTGTTCATCCACTAGCTGCAGTCCTTCACTGTTGTAAAGCCAGCGCTGCAGTTTTTCTGCATCCATCAGATCATTCTGCCAGACGGCAGAACCACCGGTTTCAATGACCACGTTCACATTTTCCGGCAGCTCCACTTCCATCAACTCACTGAGATCGTTGGTTGCGAATCCGCCGTTGGATTCCAAATCGCTTCCGCAGAGATACCAATAAATTGCCCAGCTGCCATCTTCTACCGCTGTCGTCTCTGCAGCAGTATCCGCTACGGTTGTGGTATCTGTTGCCGCATCTGCGCTGGTATCCTCATAATCCTCATCGCTACAGGCTGTGAGGGAAAAGGTCATGACACCGGCAAGTAAAAGTGCTAAATATTTTCTTCTTTTCATGATCTAAATCCCTAGTAACTGCTTTTTCTTTGCAGCAAATTCTTCCTCGGTGATTACACCGGCATCTAGTAATTCCTTAAATTTCTTGATTTCATCTGCGCCACCCACAGGCGGAATTATCTGGCTTGCTGCGGTCTGCCCATTTCCATTTCCTTGTCCCTCGCGTATCTCCGGTGCAGAAGGATTGATGATCTGCATGAGATTTTGTGCCAGCACATGCATTTCCTCTACCTTACTCTCATAGTCACTTAAATATCCATCTATGCTGGGATAATGATTGTCGAAAGAAGGTGCTCCCAGCTTTCCTTTGAAGGATTTCCAGTAAGGATGATTCAGGGTCAGTTCTATAAAGAAATTTTTAAAAGGATCGGGCATGTCAAAGATGGGGCGGGAACGATATACCTTACCGTCCTCCTTATCCTGATCAGCACGCTGCTGATCCATCCTCTCCTGCCATTCATAGTCCCGTACTCTCATCTCGAACTGGGTAATCGCACTGGCCATGGAATTTGCCTTTTCATATACATCACTCCGATTCCATTTCAGAGAATTCTGATCGCCCTCAAATAATACTTTTCCATCCTCCAGAATCCGAAAAGATTTCAGATTGCCGGAATCCATTACCAATGCATTGTCATCATCCTTCAGGCGGAACAGTCTCTGAGCCACATCCAACACCA
>CAKRNW010000066.1 GCA_934371505.1 uncultured Lachnospiraceae bacterium | reverse complement strand
TATCCTGCAGAGATGACTTACGAAACCAATACCTGGATTGAGGAAGCCTATGTTCTGCAGGTGTTACATACCTATGAGTATGCTTACCCGGAGGAAACCAAGGTGTGGATGGCGGTAGACACCAGCTATCCCGTTTCGGATGCCTATACACAGGCATTAGAAACCTATCACAAAGTATTGCCGGTGTGGTGGTATCTGGTGGGAACGGCAGCGGCAGCAGCGGTGCTGTATGTGGCATTGCTGATTGATCTCACCTTCCGAGAGATCAAAGAGCAGGGCTGCGGAAAAGAATCCCTGCGGCTGGCTGACAGGGTGCCTACAGAAGTATTTCTGCTGTTAGAGACAGTGGGAATGGCGGCTGTTGTTTATAGCGCACGATATGCTCTGCAGCTACAGCAGGAACTGCGGATTGGCAGCAGTGAAATTATCTGGAGCAGCGTGCTGCTATCCGGAGCGGGAAGCTTTTTACTGTTATCTCTTTTCTATAGCATAGTGAGGAGAAGCAAGGCAGGGGAGCTGTGGAGAAACAGTGTACTTCATTTCCTGTGTAAAGGGATTGGACAGGCAGGAGGCAGATTCCTACGGTGGATAAGCCATCTGTTTCTTGTGTTTTTTGATCATAGCCCGGCTATTATGCGGACATTGTTTCCCTGTGTGTTTGCCTTTTTTGTGAACTTCATGGGAATTTATTTTTTCATGAAGAGCAGCCGCAATGAGGTGCAGATGAGTGCCATTCTGGGACTTTTATTGATTGACGGACTGATGGTATATTATGTGATCCGGACGAATATGGATCGGGAGAAGATTATCGGAGGAATCCAGCGAATCTGTGACGGTGAATTACAGTACCAGATAGATACCCGGAATATGCATGGAGGTAATTTGAAACTGGCGACAGCAGTAAACCATATCGGCGAGGGAATTCGCAGCGCAGTGGAAACCAGTATCAAAGATGAAAGATTAAAGGCAGATTTAATAACTAATGTATCTCATGATTTAAAGACACCGTTAACTTCCATTATCAATTATGTAAAGCTGATCAAAAGAGAACAGATTGATAATGAAAAGATTCAGGGATATGTGGAGATTCTGGATCAGAAATCCCAGCGCTTAAAAACGTTGACGGAGGATCTGGTGGAGGCTTCCAAGGTTTCATCCGGAAACATCAATCTAATTTGTGGGAAAATCAATCTTGTGGAACTGCTGAATCAGACCATCGGAGAGTTTGTAGAAAAATTCGAAGAGAAAGGATTGCAGGTAGTTGCAACCTTTGAACAGTCCGGGTTATATATCTGGGCAGACAGCAGGCGTATCTGGCGCGTGGTGGAAAATCTTTTTAATAATATTTATAAATATGCCATGCCGAACACAAGAGTATATGTGGACATTAACGTGATTCACGGAGAGGGAGCAGGACAGAGAAAAGTTGAGGTGCTTGTAAAAAATATTTCTGCACAGCCGTTAAATATCGATGCGGATCAGCTGACGGAACGTTTTATCCGGGGAGATGTATCCAGAAGCACGGAAGGAAGTGGTCTGGGTCTTTCCATCGCAAAGGATCTGACAAAACTGCAAGGGGGAGATTTTCAGATTTATTTAGACGGAGATCTGTTTAAGGTTATGATCACATTTCCACTTTGGACACCGGAAACTGCAGAATAGAAAGCTGTATAAAAGAAATGCCGCACCTGCCAATAGGAGGTACGGCATTTTTCTGATTTTATTTATTATGATAGGCTTCCAGAATTTCATTGATCTTGCTGGTAGGTGTTCTGACACCTTCCAGGGATACATCGTGATTTATGAAGTCAATGATGGAAGCAATGAATTTGCTCATATCAGCTTCAATATAGTACTCGCGGTCCTTTAGTCCCGGAATCTGATAGGTCAGGTTGGTGGTGATAATGCGGTCGAAGGCTCCATTTGCATAAGCCTTGTCAAAAGCATCCAGTCCATCGGTGAAGAGACCGAAGGTACAACAGATGAATACCCGTCCGGCACCCATTTCTTTTAACTGCTTGGAGGTATCCAGCATGCTGCCGCCGGAGGAGATCATATCGTCAATAATGATAACATCTTTGCCCTCCAGCTTATCGCCAAGGAATTCATGGGCAACAATAGGATTCTTACCGTTTACGATGGTAGCGTAATCACGGCGTTTGTAGAACATACCGGTGTTGACTCCCAGTACGTTTGCAAAGTAGATGCTGCGGTCTAAGGCTCCTTCATCGGGACTGATGACAACCAGATGCTCTTTATCGATATGGAGGTTCGGAACATGCTCCAGAAGAGTACGCGCAAACTGGTAGTTGGGAGAGAAGTTATCGAATCCGCAGAGGGGAGTGGAGTTCTGTACTCTGGGGTCATGGGCATCAAAGGTTATAAAGTTGTCCATACCCATAAGGGAAAGCTCTTCTAATGCATAGGCACAGTCCAGAGATTCGCGGCCGCTTCTTTTATGCTGTCTGCCCTCGTACATGAAAGGCATGATAACATTGATACGGTGTGCCTTGCCGTTTGCTGCGGCGATGACACGTTTTAAGTCCTGATAGTGGTCGTCAGGAGATTTGTGGTTGGTATAGCCGTGCATGTTGTAGGTAACGCTATGGTTGCATACATCAAGAAGAATAAAGAGATCTTTACCACGGATGGACTCGGATAATTCCACCTTTGCTTCGCCGGAGCCAAAACGAGGCTCCTTGAAGTCTAAAAGATACGTATCTTCGATATAGCCATGGAAAGCGGGATCGCTTTTAGCACGATGCTTCACTGCTTTGCGGAAATCTACAAGATAGTCGTTGATTTTGTTTCCAAGATCACGGGCGGAATCCAACGCTACAATTTTTAATGGTGCAACGGGAATTGCCTGTTCAAGTTGAGTTAAATTTGGCATAATGGCCTCCGGTACAGTAAAATATAAGTAAAGATATTACATTACATTTTATATCATTGGACAGGGCATGCGTCAAGAATAATCGGTGATTCTTCTTTACAACATTTTTGAAATAAGCTAAAATTAAAAGAACCTTGTAAAAAAGAGGGAGATAACTATGGCAAAGAAAAAATCCAAACCGATCGTGGCAGTAGTGGGACGTCCCAATGTGGGGAAATCCACTCTGTTTAACGTACTGGCAGGTGAAAGAATAGCAATTGTAAAAGACACACCGGGCATTACCAGGGACCGGATTTATGCGGATGTCAGCTGGCTGGATCGCACTTTTACCCTGATTGATACCGGTGGTATCGAGCCGGATTCCAACGACATCATTTTATCCCAGATGAGGGAGCAGGCTCAGATTGCCATTGATACCGCGGATGTGATTATGTTCATGGTGGATGTGAAACAGGGGCTGGTAGATGCAGATGCAAAAGTAGCAGACATGCTCAGGCGATCCCACAAGCCGGTGGTGCTGGTAGTCAATAAAGTGGACAACTTTGACAAGCTTATGCCGGATGTGTATGAGTTTTACAATCTGGGAATCGGTGAGCCTTACCCCATTTCTTCTGTGAACCGTCTGGGACTGGGAGATATGCTGGATGCGGTGCTGGAGCATTTCCCGGAGTATGCAGGAGAGGAAGAGGATGATGATCGGATTCGTGTGGCTATCGTAGGAAAGCCTAACGTGGGCAAGTCCTCCCTCATCAACAAGCTGTTAGGTGAAAACCGACTCATTGTGTCTGATATTGCCGGAACCACCAGAGATGCGGTGGACACGGAAATCCGTCACAATGGAAAGGAATACGTGTTCATTGACACCGCAGGACTGCGCCGCAAGAATAAAATTAAAGAAGAACTGGAGCATTACATGATTGTCCGCACCGTTTCCGCTGTGGAGCGCGCCGATGTGGTGGTTCTGCTCATTGATGCAGTGGAGGGTGTCACCGAACAGGATGCGAAGATTGCGGGCATTGCCCATGAGCGGGGCAAAGCAATGATTATCGCCGTGAACAAGTGGGATGCGGTGGAGAAAAATAATAAGACCGTGAACGAGTTTTCTGCCAGGGTGCGTCAGACTCTTTCCTTTATGCCCTATGCGGAGATCCTGTTTATTTCTGCACAGACCGGGCAGCGTCTGCCGAAACTTTTTGATCTGATCGAAGCAGTCAGCGAGAATCATGCCATGCGTGTACAGACCGGTGTCCTCAATGAGATTATGTCCGAGGCAGTGGCAATGCAGCAGCCTCCAACCGACAAGGGAAAACGCCTGCGTCTGTATTACATTACCCAGGTTGCGGTGAAACCGCCCACTTTTGTCATTTTTGTCAATGACAAGGAACTGATGCACTTTTCTTATACCAGATATATCGAAAACCAGATTCGTGAAGCTTTTGGATTCCAGGGAACGCCCCTGAAATTTATTATTCGCGAGAGAAAGGAAAATGAATAGACGTGGAACGACTTTACAGCTTTTTAATCGGTTATGCTTTCGGATTGCTCCAGACAGCATATATCTATGGCAAAATACATGGTATTGATATCAGACAGCATGGCAGCGGCAATGCGGGAACTACCAATACCCTTCGTGTTTTTGGAACCAGGGCAGGACTTATTGTACTGGCGGGAGACATTGCCAAATGCATGGTGGCTCTGGCAATTGTGACAGCGTTATTTAAAGGCTCCCATCCGGAAACGGTTTATCTGTTGAAAATGTATGCAGCTGCAGGGGTGATTCTGGCTCACGATTTTCCTTTTTATATGAATTTCAAGGGAGGAAAGGGAATTGCAGCCACAGCCGGCCTGATTTTGTCCTTTCATCCCACCTTTATTCCCGTGGGAGTGATTCTTTTTTTTGGAACTTTTCTCACAACCCATTACGTATCTCTGGGCTCTCTTCTGGTGTATGCCGGATTTGTAATCCAGCTGATCATCAGTGGACAGATGGGAATTCTGGGAGCAATGACCCAGGCACAGCTTATGGAAATGTACATCATTGGCATTGCACTGGCAGCCCTTGCTTATTATCAGCACCGTGCCAATATTGTGCGGCTTTGGAAACATGAAGAGCGCAAAACCTACTTATTTAAAAAGAACAAGGAGTGAGAACAGTGGCAAAGGTTTCAATATTAGGAGGAGGCAGCTGGGGCATCGGCCTGGCAGTCCTGTTACATAAGAACGGTCATCAGGTGACGGTGTGGTCTGCCGTTTCCCAGGAGATTGCATATTTAAAAGAACACCATGAGCATAAAATGCTTCCCGGCGTGAAACTGCCGGAGGACATTGTATATACCACCGAGGATGCCAGGGGCGTGGAAGACATGGACTTACTGGTGATGGCGGTGGCGAGTGCCTACACCAGGGTGACGGCGAAACGCCTGGCACCTCTGGTGGCAGAAGGACAGATGATTGTCAATGTGGCAAAAGGAATCGAGGACAGCACTTATATGACCCTGTCGGAGATCCTTGAACAGGAGATTCCTCAGGCACAGGTGGCTGTTTTGTCCGGTCCTTCCCATGCGGAGGAGGTAAGCCGGGGTCTTCCCACCAGTATTGTGGTAGGGGCACACAGCCGCAAGGTGGCGGAGACTCTGCAAAATTACTTCATGAGCGATGTGTTCCGGGTGTATACCAGTGCGGATGTGCTGGGCATCGAGTTGGGTGGCTCCTTAAAAAATGTGGTGGCTCTGGCAGCGGGTATCGCAGACGGGCTGGGATACGGAGATAATACCAAAGCAGCACTAATCACCCGTGGCATCCATGAAATCGCCAGACTTGGCACGGCAATGGGGGGAAAACCGGAGACCTTTTATGGACTTACGGGAATCGGTGATTTGATTGTAACCTGTGCCAGCATGCATTCCAGAAACCGCAGGGCAGGAATTCTTATCGGACAGGGTAAAACCATGCAGGAGGCCATGGACGAGGTACAGATGGTGGTGGAGGGTGTGTACTCTGCCAAAGCAGCCATGGGACTGGCAAGGAAATACCACATCGAAATGCCTATTATTGAGCAGGTGAATAAAGTCCTTTTTGAGGATAAAAAAGCAGATACTGCCGTAAGGGAACTGATGCTGCGGGACAAAAAAATTGAGAATCCCGGTGTGGACTGGGAAGAATAAATCAAATTCCAGAAACTGGAGAGAGTTACGCACAGGTTAGAAGGTTTTGAAGAAACCTGCGCCATGGGAAAAAGTGCAGTTTGGGGGTTGACATCCCTGACCAAAGCGATTAAAATACAAATCAGTTTATAGGAAAAAGCGGAGAAGAGAACAAGTAGCAAGAAGGAAAACCTACAGAAAGCAGCCGGTGGATGAGAGGCGCAGGGGAACTTCCGTGTGAATACATCTCGGAGCTGTGCACCGAATCCATTCCGGTATTAGGCTGCAACGTTACCCGCACGTTATCGCGGGAGAGTATCGAGAGCAATCTCTGTACTTACTGAGGCAGGCTGTGTGAGCAGCTTGTGAATTAAGGTGGTAACACGAGCGTATAGCCCGTCCTTAAGCGTAAATGCTTGAGGATGGGCTTTTTTGTTTCCAGGAATGCGCAGCATACCGCTCGCGCACAAAGAGTTGACAGACATCTCTTTATTCTAACTGAAAAGTTGTCCTCAGCGAATTTCATTGTTATTTAGAAAGAGAGGAACCCTACTATGAAAATTTACGAAGAATTACAGGCAAGAGGACTTCTTGCACAGTTGACCGATGAAGAGCAGATTCGGGATCTGATCAACAACGGAAAGGCAACCTTTTACATTGGCTTTGACCCCACCGCAGATTCCCTCCATGTGGGACACTTCATGGCACTCTGCCTGATGAAACGTCTCCAGCAGGCAGGCAACAAGCCCATCGCCTTAATCGGTGGCGGTACCGCCATGATTGGTGACCCTTCCGGACGTACCGACATGCGTTCCATGATGACCACCGACACCATCGACCACAACTGCGAGTGCTTTAAAAAGCAGATGAGCCGTTTCATCGAGTTTGGACCGGACAAAGCAATGATGGTGAACAATGCAGAATGGCTGAGGGACTTAAACTATATTGAATTTATCCGTGACATCGGGGCATGCTTCTCTGTCAACAACATGCTTCGTGCAGAGTGCTACAAACAGCGTATGGAAAAGGGCTTAAGCTTCCTGGAGTTCAACTACATGATTATGCAGAGCTACGATTTCCTGGAGCTGTACAAGAGATATGGCTGTAACATGCAGTTCGGCGGAGATGACCAGTGGAGCAACATGCTGGGAGGTACCGATTTAATCCGTAAGAAACTTGCCAAAGACGCTTACGCCATGACCATTACCCTGCTGCTAAATTCTGAGGGCAAGAAGATGGGGAAGACCCAGAAGGGTGCGGTATGGCTTGACCCCGATAAGACTTCTCCCTACGAGTTTTACCAGTACTGGCGGAATGTCAGCGATGCCGATGTGCTGAAATGCCTGCGGATGCTCACCTTCCTGCCTCTGGAACAGATTGACGAGATGGACAAATGGGAAGGCAGCCAGTTGAACCAGGCGAAGGAGATTCTGGCAAAAGAGCTCACCGCACTGGTACATGGCGATGACGAGGCAGCCAGGGCAGAGAGCGCAGCCAAATCCCTGTTCGTAGGCGGTGGCAGCACCGAGAACGTACCCACCACCCAGATTACCGATGAGGATTTGAAGGATGGCAGAATTGACTTAATCGGACTGATGGTAAAGGGCAAAATGGTAACCAACCGTACCGAGGGCAGACGTGCCATCGAACAGGGCGGTGTTACCGTGAAGAATGAAAAGGTGACCGATGTAAAGGCAGCCTACACCAAAGAAGAAATCGGCGCCGAGGAATTCCTTGTGAAGAAAGGAAAAAAGAGTTTCCACAAATTCACCATTTAATCTGACCACTTTACGAAAAGGAGTGTAGACCCATGAGAAAAGATAATCGTACCTTAATGTCCTATGCACCGGATATCCGGGTTTTAGACTGTACCCTGCGGGATGGCGGACTTACCAACGACTTTCATTTTACCGATGAATTCGTGAAAGATCTGTATCTGGCGAACTTAAAAGCCGGTGTGGACTATATGGAATTTGGTTACAAGGCATCCAAGGAGCTCTTTGATGTAAAGAAGTTCGGTAAGTGGAAATTCTGCAATGACAAGGATATCCGGGAGATTGTGGGAGACAACAAAACGGATATGAAAATCAGCGTCATGGCAGATGTGGGACGATGTGACTACAAAACGGACATCCTGCCCAGGAAGGACAGCCCCATTGATATGATCCGGGTTGCTACCTATATCAATACCATTCCCGCATCCATTGATATGATTGAGGATGCGAAGAAGAAGGGCTACGAGGTTTCCTGCAACATCATGGCGGTTTCCAAGGCCAGTGAAGTGGATTTGGATGCGGCATTAGAAATGTTAGGACAGTCCAACGTGGATATTATTTATCTGGTGGACAGCTACGGCAGCCTCTATCCGGAGCAGATCATCCGTCTGGCTGAGAAATACATGGCAATCGGTGAAAAGTACAATAAAAAAATCGGTATCCATGCCCACAATAACCAGCAGCTTGCCTTTGCCAATACCATTGAGGCAATTATCAACGGTGTCTGCTACCTGGATTCCACCGTCAGCTCCTTAGGACGGGGCGCAGGCAACTGCCCCAGCGAATTGCTGTTGGGATTTCTGAAAAATCCCCGGTACAATATCATGCCCATTCTCATCTTTATTGAGAAACACATTACAAAACTGAGAGCAGAGGGTGTGAAGTGGGGTTACGATGTACCATACCTGCTCACCGGTATTTTGAATCAGCATCCCAGAACTGCCATCGACTTCGAAGAACGTGAACGACAGGATTATCCCAATTTTTACCAGGAATTGTTGGATAATTTCTGATAAAACAAACTATTTGAATTAAATATTTAAAACAAGCCTGTTCCTGACGAATAATAAAAGTGCAAAATCGACGGAAACAGGCTTGTTTTCTGCGTTTCCAAGAAGATAAACAGCAAATAAAAAACTCCGGATTGGCAGATCCGGAGTTCATAAAAAGGGGGGAGTATGAAAAAGTATTGTAAGAAAAAACTTTTTTCTTCTGCTTATTATAATATAATACAATTGTAAATAAAATACACTTAATTTGTTAACAATCTGTGAACAATATGGTACTTAGGTACATATTCTATTCTTTTTACTACGCAGAACTGGTGAAAAGATTAGGAAAAAGTTGAATAGAGTTGGTCTAAATAAAAGCCCCCCTTCCATATAATGTTACAACAATGGAAGGGGTTTTATTATGGAAGCAAGTCAAAGCAGGGAATTCAATCTATACCACGACATTCAGGCGAGAACGGCGGGAGCTTTATATCTGGGAGTGGTAGGACCGGTGAGAACCGGAAAATCCACTTTTATCAAGAAATTTATGGATCTTTGCGTTCTTCCCAATATGCCGGAAGGCCATGAAAAACAACAGCTGGTGGATGAACTGCCTCAAAGCTCTGGAGGAAGAACAATTACCACGACAGAACCGAAGTTTATTCCGAAACAGGCTGCACAGATCCAATTGGCAGACGATACCAGGATTCGGGTTCGGTTGGTGGATTGTGTAGGCTTTATGGTGGAGGGTGCTGCAGGACACACGGAAGATGGGAGCGAGCGAATGGTGAAAACACCCTGGTTTACCCAGGAAATTCCTTTTACCCAGGCTGCAGAGATCGGAACCGGTAAGGTGATCGGAGATCATTCCACGGTGGGAATTGTAGTGACCACGGATGGAAGCTTTGGAGAACTGCCCAGAGAAAATTATCGGGTGCCGGAGGAAAAAACCATTACACAGCTTCAGAAATTGAAAAAACCGTTTCTGGTAATTTTGAACAGCAGTACGCCGGAGGCGGAATCAACCAGACAGATAGCACGGGAAATTGGCGATAAATACGGAGTTACCGTGACGGTGATGAACTGCGAGCGAATGGAGAAGAAGGATGTGGAACTGATTCTTCAGAGAGTGCTGGAAGAATTTCCCATTATGCTGATGGAGTTTTATATGCCCAAGTGGGTGGAAATGCTTCCAATGGAACATAAGCTGAAAATGGATTTGTTATCCCATGTGCGTGAGATCATGGATAATTTAAATAAAATGCGGGATGTGATGGAGAATCGGCCGGAATTTGCCAGTGACTATGTGAAACGGTGTAAGGTTGATCGGATTGACATGGCACAGGGGCGTGTAGTGCTTCACGTGGATGTGGATGAACGGTTTTACTATGAAATGTTGTCAGAATTGATGGGTGTAGAAGTCAAGGGAGAGTACCATTTGATTTCTGTCATTCGGGAACTTACGGACATGAAGAAAGAATACAGTAAAGTTCTTCATGCCATTGACAGTGTGCGTCAGAGAGGATATGGTGTGGTAACACCGGAGAGGGATGAAATTCTTCTCGACAAACCGGAACTGATTCGTCATGGTAACAAATTCGGAGTAAAAATTAAATCCAACAGTCCTTCCATTCATATGATCCGGGCTAATATAGAGACGGAGATCGCGCCAATTGTGGGAACACAGGAACAGGCCCAGGATCTGATTCGGTATATTGATGAGGCAAAGGAATCGGAAAACGGCATCTGGGAGACGAATATATTCGGTAAAACCATTGAACAGCTGGTTGAGGACGGAATTGCAGGAAAGATTGCCATGATCGGTGAAGAAAGCCAGGTGAAGCTTCAGGATACCATGCAGAAGATTGTGAACGACAGTAACGGAGGGATGGTCTGTATTATCATATAAGGGAGTTCCAATAGAAAAGTGTCGCCTGAGGACGGCACTTTTTCCTGTTCATCAGAAGGAGTAATGTGCTATAATAAAGTATATTTTGACAGGAAAAGAAAGGTAGGAGAGATTATGGGCATTCATTTTGAAAAATGTGAAGCATGTTATGAAAGTATAAAAGACCGGATTCCCTTTATTCCCAGGGTGGCGCTGGTACTGGGTTCGGGACTGGGAGATTACGCAGATGATATTCAGGTGGAGGCTGAGATCCCTTATAAGGAAATTCCGGGATTTCCTGTTTCCACAGTACCCGGTCATGCCGGAAAATTTATCTTTGGTTATGTGGGGGAGGTTCCGGTGGTATGCATGAAGGGGCGTGTTCATTATTATGAAGGCTATGCGGTATCGGATGTGGTGCTTCCTGCCAGACTGATGCATCGGATGGGAGCAGAGATTTTGTTTCTTACCAATGCAGCGGGAGGGATCAATTTTGACTTTGACGCAGGAACACTGATGTTGATTAAAGATCACATTTCCTGTTTTGCACCCAATCCGTTAATCGGACCCAATGAAGAAGAATTCGGACTTCGGTTCCCGGATATGAGCCACGTATATGATGAAGACTTACAGCAGATCATCCGTGACACGGCGGCAGCGAATGAGATTCCCTTGAAGGAGGGTGTTTATGTTCAGCTGACTGGACCTTCCTTTGAGTCTCCGGCAGAGATTCGGATGCTCCGCACACTGGGAGCAGATGCAGCCGGCATGAGCACCGTTGTGGAAGCGATCACGGCCAATCATATGGGAATGAAGATTTGCGGAATCTCCTGTATCAGTAATCTGGCAGCCGGTATGCTGGAGCAGCCTATCACCCATCAGGAAGTGCAGGAAACGGCCAACAGAGTGGCACCTTTATTTAAGAAACTGGTAACGGAGTCCATTAAGAAATTTTAAGGATAGGAAAGATGGAACTGACAGAAACTTTACGTCAACAACTGATTGAGACAGCATTTCTTGCCAGAAGAAATGCCTATACCCCCTATTCCCATTATAGGGTGGGGGCAGCACTGCTTTGCGCAGATGGCAGTATTGTGACCGGGTGTAATATTGAAAATGCAGCTTTCGGGCCGACAATCTGTGCGGAACGGGTGGCAGTATTTAAGGCGGTGAGTGAGAAGAAACCGGGGACAGCCGGGAGAAATTTGCAGGCGATTGTCATTGTGGGAGGTCCGGAAACAGAGGATGCAGCCGAAGAAGGACAGGAATTGTCCCAATACGCATTTCCCTGTGGGGTGTGCAGACAAGTTCTTCGGGAATTTGTGAATCCCCAGGAGTTTACGGTGATCACGGCGAAGTCCATCCGAAACTATCATCAGATGACATTGGACGAGTTATTGCCTCAGAGTTTTGGACCGGATAATCTGCGGTAAAAGATCTTCCATATATTTTTTCTGCAGGAGAAAAGAGAGGTATTTATGAAAATCAGACTATATCATGCAAGAATTTTAACGATGAAGGAAGGGGAGGAGATCTTTCAAGGAGAAATCTGGACAGAGGGAGCTCAAATTACCTATGTAGGACCAGCCAGGGAGGATACACCCAAGGACTTTCAACGTGAGATTGATTGCAAGGGGGATCTGCTCATGCCGGGCTTTAAGAATGCCCATACCCATTCGGGGATGACCTTGATGCGCTCTCTGGCGGATGACTGTCCTTTGGCGGAATGGTTGAATACACAGATTTTTCCCTTGGAAGCGAAATTGACACCGGAGGATATTTATACAGCCACAGAGTTGGCCATCCTGGAATATCTCACCACCGGAGTGACGGCTATCTTTGACATGTATCTCACTCCGGATTCCATTGCAGATGCCTGTTCCAATATGGGGATGCGGTGCGTGCAGGTTGGGGGACTGAATAACTTCAGCGAGTCCATTCCTTTGTTAGAGCAATGGTACCAGAAATTAAACCACAAGGATGAACTGAACAGTTTTATGCTGGGGTTTCATGCAGAGTATACCACTTCCAAAGAACTGCTTACCCAGGTAGTAGAATTGTCACAGAAGTACAAGGCACCGGTATTTACGCATATCTCAGAGACAAAAGCAGAGGTGGAAGGCTGTGTAGAACGTTACGGCTGCACGCCGGCACAGCTCTTTGAGAGTCTTGGTATGTGGGAGTATGG
>CAKRNW010000065.1 GCA_934371505.1 uncultured Lachnospiraceae bacterium | reverse complement strand
AGGATCCGCTGTAAACAAATCCGCTGGCATTTTCCGCCACCATGCATTCTGTACACCATCCGGATCTTCACTCCAAAAAACTCCTGCATCGCACCTTTCCCCGTCGGACTTCCACGGTGATAGCGCCATGGTAGTCGGTGCGATAGATTCTGGCAGGAGTGGCTTCCAGGCGCTGCAGCAATTCCTCATGGGGATGTCCATAGGAATTACCTGCTCCGCAGGAAATCACTGCCACATCAGGCTGCACATCGCGCAAGAACTCCTGCGGTGTGGAAAACCGGGAACCATGATGGGCAATCTTCCAGACCATAAATCCGGATTCCGAATCAAGATAAGGCTGTATCTCCTGCCACATTCTCTGCTCACTTTCCCCGGTAATATCCCCGGTGAGAAGCATCCGGAACCCTTCCTGTTCCAAAAGGAAACAGGCGGAATACTCATTAGCCTCCCGGATATAAGCCCCTTTTACCGGGTTGACGCAGCGGATGGTCAGCCTTCCATTCTGCAAAACCATGCCATTGGAAAGATAGAGTACCTTACATCCTGCCGCCAAAGCTGCCTGCTCCAGTTTCCGATAAGACTCCTCTCTTGCCCCATCTGCAATATCCGGCAGTGCCACCGCTTTAATCCTTATGCCCAGTTCTGTTTCACCCTCCAGCATTTCCAGGACTCCTGAAATATGATCCTCATCCGGATGGGACAGAAACACGCAATCCAGTTCTCCAACGCCTTCCTGCTTCAAAAATGGAACAAGCACATTTTTTCCGATATTACTGCGGGAGGTACTTCCTCCATCAAAAAGATAACGATGCCCGTCTTCCGCAGCCACATAGATGCCGTCCCCCTGTCCCACATCCAGAAACACCACCTTCATCCCCTCTGATGGACGAAAAGCCAGAATCATCACTGCAAGACAAAACCAGGCAAACCGCGCACCACCGGTGAATTCCTTTCGATGCTGCCAAAGCTGCCACACCGTAAGAAGAATTACATAATAAAAAAATACCTGCAACCCAGAGGGTCGTCCCACCACCTCATTAAACCAGGAAAGAGAATCCCCCGCCCGACATAGCAGCCGGTAAAGCCAAAGAATCCAATGTACCGGAATCGTTGCCAATGAAGCCAGAGTTTCTCCGATGAAAGGCACCAGACAGGCGCTGAAAAGTAAAAATGCCGCACCCTTTAACAACACACCCATCAACGGGATAATGATTAAATTTAAAAATATGGAAATAAAAGGATATTCAAAGTAGAACCAAAGATGAATGGGAAAAGTCACAAGAAAAATTACCAC
The DNA here is from genome assembly GCA_934371505.1 of uncultured Lachnospiraceae bacterium. GTDB lineage: Bacteria > Bacillota > Clostridia > Lachnospirales > Lachnospiraceae > UMGS2037. Next base: position 11,601 of record CAKRNW010000065.1, on the reverse strand, counting down.
TCCCGAGGTGAAGCCCTGCATCCATTTTGCAGTTGTAAATTGCGGAAGAATCGCCCCGATTGCAAAAACAGAGGCAAAAGAAAACAGATAGCCGCTGTTGTACAGATACAACGGTTCCTGAAAGAGAAGCAGCACGGCAGCAAGAGCCAATGCTGTCAAAAGATCATAGGTTCTGCCGCACACGTTGGCAAGCAGATGCATTCCAAACATAAACAATGCACGGAAGGAAGATGCTCCCGGTCCCACCATCGCCCCATAGGCAAGCATGACTGCCATAGACAACAAGGCTGCAGGCAAAACGGGGAGAAATGCCCGGCGAAAAAACCGATACAGTCCCATACCTAAAATAGAAATATGTAACCCCGACACCGTCAGGATGTGAATCACGCCATTGCGTTTAAATAAGTCTTTCGTCTGGGCATCCAGCGTACTTTTCTCTCCCAAAAGCATCGTGCAGACCACCGAGGAATCCTCCTCCGTCAGATAATGACGAAGCTGCTCTGTCAGATGCCCTCTGAGATGCCAGAGCCATTCCCTGGGTTTATCATAGGAAACACTCTCCCGTAGAATGACTGCCTTAGTCAAATCAAATTGTAATCCCAGCGTCTGATAGTAAAGTCTGGCATCAAATTCGCCGGGGTTGCTAGGTTCGCGGTAAGTCCGGAGCTTACCTTTCACAACAATGGTACTTCCCCATGCCGGTTCTCTGTCCACATAGACCCGTACCCCCTCCGGCGGGGAAAAACCAGCCTCCAGCAAAGCACCAGCTCCGGAAATCTCCGTCAGATACACCAGACAGACCACTTCTCCCTGAAAATCTGTCTGATATATTTTCTGACCAACTTTTCCGGTCAATTCCACCTGTTTTTTCTCCATAGCAGAATAGTCCGGGAAGGAAAAAGGTCTGCACTGCCCATAGAGGAAATACATCCCTAGAATCAGCAGACAGACCAGACATAATGGTCTTCTCAATACGATTTACTCTTCTTTTCCAGAATTGAGCAGATCCAGGTTACGTTCAAACACGGTGGTCAAGCTGATGGATTCCTGATAGGTCACGGCAGTCTCTCCGTTGACAGAAATCTGCACTTTATTGACATTAGGCAATTCCACCAGAGAATTCACCAGGGAATAAACGGAAATCTCCGGTGTCACCTGATAGGTCTGGGTAAGGAATGCCTCCGACAGATTCACATAGCAAATTCCATCCTTTACTGTCACATTGACTATTTTGGTTTCAGGGTTGATGGTGGGATAGAGTTCCGGATTTTCCGGTCCTTTGATCAATTGCTCCACCACCAGCTTCTCCATGGCAATATTGCTGGAAAAACGCAGGGTGCGGTTTGCCTCCACCAGATGCGTTCCCGTCTCATCCGCAAAATATAACCGTAGTTCCGCCTGTTCGTAGGTGTTGATTTCATCTCCTGAATTATCAATAAACTGATCTGCAGACATGATACCCACCACATTTCCCAGATTATCCACCAAAGGTTCTCCCTGCACAGTGAAGCTCACATAGGAGATGCCTTCCACCTGGGTAAGGGTTCTGACAACTGCCGCCCGCACCAGAATTTCCGTGGTGGCCGGCAGTTCCTTGTACTGGCTGTCAAATTCCAAGGTAACCTGGTCTTTCTCCGTATGATAATCCAAAAGATGAACCCTGCCGCTTAAAGGCGGGTAATATTCCAGTTTGTCCGGAGTCTGTGAGAGTGCATCCGTCAGCTCCTCCAGAAGTGTATCTTTGTCATCCTGGGGAGTCTGTGTGGTATAATCCTGCATCACCAGTCCCGTCTGGTCATGATTCAAATGATAAATTGTGTAAACATCCCCTTCCTCCGGCTCTTTATTCCCACAGCCGCCGCAGGTAAGTATTACAAAAGCCAGACATAAAATGGAAATCCATTTTCTACCACACCTGTTCATTCTGTTCAAGAAGACTCCTCCTCTCTTTCTATTTTTAAATCAAAAAGTCATATTTTCTGCCTTAAGATGCCACATAGGTCAGTGGAATCTTAATCGAAAAGGTTGTTCCCTCTCCCATAACGCTGGATACCCGGATCGAGCCGCGATGCATCAGAATTGCGCTTCTGGTAATCGCAAGCCCCAGACCGGTTCCTCCGATTTCTCTGGAGTGGGATTTATCCACACGATAAAATCTTTCGTAAATATGATCCAGGGAATCCTCCGGAATTCCAATGCCGGAATCACAAATTTCCATGGTAAAGAATTGATGATCTGCATCCAGAATCACCTTTACCCATCCCTGTTTCCTGTTATACTTGATGGCATTTTCCACAAGATTGGTGATAACCAGTGTCAGCTTCACCTCATCCACCTCTGCTTCCACCACACGATGGCTCTCAAACACCACTTCCACATCCTGCTTTCTGGCAATGGGCCGGAGGCGTTTCAAAATCAGTTCCGTAAGATCATTGATATTCACCACGCTGATATTCATGTCCGACACGGTCTTATCCATCTTTACCAGTGCAAGCAGATCCGTAATAATTTTATTTTCCCTGTCAATTTCCGCTGCAATGTCTTCCAGGAATTCCCGGTATAACTCTGCAGGCACATCATTTTGCGCAAGCAGGGAATCTGCCAGAACCTTCATGGAAGCAATGGGGGTTTTCAGTTCATGGGACACATTGGCCACAAACTCCTGCCGGGAATCATCCAGCACCTTCATCCGTCCCATCAGATCATTGAACGCATCCACAATATGTTCTGTCTCCAGATAGTCATTGACCTCGATGGGCTTGTCTGTATATCCGGCTTTCACCTCGCCGATCGCCTGAGTAACACGGTTAATAGGGGCTGTCAGTACTTTTGCCAGAAAGACTGCCAGCAGGAACACAATGACAATAATCATGATTTCCATAATAATCGCATTCCGGTTCAAAATATCCACAGTCTGGATAACGGTGTCACTGGATACACTGGTCAGCATAACGCCAATTACATTAGGGGTATCTCCATCCTGCTGTGCCTGCACCTGAATGGGTGTGGTTATCTCAATATATCCATTGTTGGAATCATAATTGGAGATGGATTCTCCCTTAAAGCAACGGATGACCTCCTCCGAAATCACGTATTTTCCCTCGCTGATACCATAGGTATCCTTCACCACTTTAAAGTTACTGTTGATAATAATCACACGACCGTCATACAAATTAGAGAGCTGCTCTAATTCCGCATTGATCACATCGGAGGGCGCTCCCTGCAAATGGTTATAGGTAATCAGGTGATTGGCAATGATTTTTAACTGAGTCTGCACATCCGATGTGCGGACGCTGACAGCACGGTCCTCATAATTGGAAATGATACCGTGCCGCATTACGATGCCCGGGATAATACCCACGCATAGAAATAGAAGAAAAATACGCACCTTCATACTGCGTACCGTATTTCTCAAAAGTTCTTTACTCTTTGACCACATCATAAATGATCTCCGTTATCTACTGCTTGTAGTAATAACCGACCCCCCACTTGGTATGTACATACTTGGGTTCACTGGGACTCTTCTCGATCTTCTCACGAAGCCGGCGGATATGCACATCCACAGTACGCACATCCCCTGGATAATCGCTGCCCCACACAGTTTTTAACAGATTTTCCCGGCTGTAAACCTTGTTGGGATTGCAGATTAAAAGTTCCAACACTTCAAACTCCTTAGCGGTCAGATTCACTTCCTGTCCGCAGATATGCACCCTGCGGCTGTCACAATCCAGCCTCAGATCCCCATTTTCAATGACCTTGGAATCATCCTCCCTGGGTGCCGTTTTCCGGGCAGTACGACGCATGATCGCTTTGATTCTGGCTTTGACCTCCAGAATATTAAAGGGTTTCGTAATATAGTCATCTGCCCCGTATTCCAGTCCAAGAATCTTATCCATGTCATCCCCCTTTGCGGTAAGCATGACAATGGGTACCGAAGAAAACTCTCTGATCTGCTGACATACCTCGAAACCAGACATTTTCGGCAGCATGATGTCCAGCAAAACGATAGCATACTGATTGTTTCTAACCAGTTCCAATGCCTCTTCTCCATCATAGGCGGCATCCACTTCCATTCCATCCTGTTCCAGGCTGAACCGGATTCCCTTTACGATCAATTTTTCATCATCCACTACCAGAACTTTTTTGCTCATCTTTTCCCTTCCGTTTCCAAACGTTCTATTTCATTCAGGATTGTCCCTTTATTTTACACAAATTTTATCTTTGATTTTTCCAAAAGCGGCATCCTTGATTCCGGATACCTTCATAATATCCTCAATCGTTGAAAATCCGCCATGTTCTTCTCTGTATGCCACAATACTGGATGCCCTGCTCTCTCCGATTCCCGGTAACGTACAAAGCGTGGTCACATCCGCTGTGTTGATATTGATCTTCCCCGTCGAACCGTTACTCTCCGATACGGCGGCACTTCCCGGCTGTCCCGATCGTTCTCCGGTATGTATCCATTCCTGGGACTTCTCCGCTTCCTCCATGGTAGGCACATAAATCTGCATTCCATCTGTCACGGGAAGTGCCTGATTCAAAGACTCTTCGCTGGCGCTCTCCAGGGTGCCCCCTGCAGCCTCCACTGCATCCACCACCCGGCTTCCCTCCGGCAAAACATACACGCCAGGAGCTTCCACTGCTCCACACACATGGACATAAAGCTCTATTGGCTCTGTGGCATTCTCCGCTGTAGCACTGCTTTCCTGCATCGACGCACCCTGGGAAACCTTTCCCAGCTCAGCTGCCACCTGCACCATTCCTTCCGGGGATCCCGGGTCTGTCTCAGAGGACTGTTCCATCGTTTCAGCCTGCGGAGCTGCCTGCTCCTCCATCCACTGGGGTTCCTGGTTTTTGGGTTTACAGCCGCATAATCCCAGGCTGATCATGATCAACCATAAAATCACAGCCACATATTTTACATATCCGGCTCTTTTTTGATTTCCTTTTTTTTCTGTTTTCAGCATATTTTCCTTTCCGTTGCCGCATTCCACTGACGTCACCGAAAAACCCCTCTATGCTGTCTTTTTTATTGTAAAATAATCCAATTTTTTTTACAAGGGATTTCTCCCTACACTTTAAATAAAATAATTCCGCCGATGGTGATTGCCATACCAATGGCTTTCTGCCATTCAAAAGGCTGTTTCTCCACTCCGAACATGCCAAACAATTCGATCACATAGGCCACAAGTAACTGAGACACCACAATCAGCATGACGGAACGTGCCGGTCCCAGCATCTCCATGCCCTTAATCACCGTAAAAGTAATAAAAGCTCCGATCACACCTCCCAGCAGCATATACTTCGGCTCCACCGTCCACAATCTGGAGAAAGGAATCCGTTCCTTCCACAGCCAGCCGGCGAAACACACCAGCATGGCTGTAAACTGCACAAACACATTGGCTGTCCAGATACCGGTTGCTTTATTCACCTGTGTATTAAATACCCCTTGAATGCTCATCAGTGCCCCTGATAACAAAGAAATCAAAATACCAAACATGAAAAACCTCCTTTGAAAAATAAAAGAATCCTGCTCGCAGGATTCTCCGCCTGCGGCTGGTCGCTTCTGCGACATACTTCCTAACCGCCGCAGTGCGATCCTCGCGGAGCGTTTTATGTGATAGGAATTTCCTATCACATGAAAAACAGGAGAGCAATATGCTCTCCTGCTATTTTATGCCAAACGATACAATTTTATTCCTGAGGGATATCACTCATGCCCTCATCCACTTCCACCTCTTCCTCGGTCTCAGGCACTTCAATCACTTCTTCGGTGTAGGTTTCCCCGGTAACCTGGGTCATAATTTTTTCGGAGAGTTCCCGCATCTGTGTGTTCACATCGGCACCGTCCGATATATTGATGAGCGCAATTTCAAAATAAACCCAGAAGTTGCTGGTCTCCATCATTTTCGGCATGGGAATGGATTCCTCATAGCAGCTGTAGAAACTCTCCAGCTTGTCTTTTCTGTCCGCCGGCAGGTCTGCCAGTCGATTGGCCGGCATCTTTCCCGTCATTTCATAGAGAGAGGAGGCCGCATCACCGGTGAGATAAGAGGCAAAGGCTTCCGCTTCCTTTTGCTTCGTGCTATAACCGTTCACCACCACAGCGTTGGTCACCGACAATGCACTGCCCGTGAGTTCCGCAGAAGGATCCGGCACTTCGGAAATTCCGTAAGCATACGGAAAGCGTCCCTCTTCTCTTGCTTTTTCCAGGGTATTTACTACATCTGTTGTAGCTATGGTAAAAATCAGTTTTCCGTCAATAAAATCCCGAATGACGCTGTCATAGGAAACTTCGCTTTGATCAATGGAAAAGAACTGTCCCAGATTCTGGAAAATCTGCATTCCCTGAATGGTTTCCAGGTTGTAGAGATCCACCTGGGCAGTATCGTCCCCGGCATCGCCTCCCAGCTTTAAGGCATCGGTGGCAAACTCATAATTATAAAAAATATGAGACACATCCCAACGCATAAAGGCTTCCACATTTTCCGGTGCATCATGCCCATCGGCAAATTCCAGAATCTCGTCAATATTGGTGGGGGCACTGCTCTCTCCCAACTGCTCCAGATAGGTCTGGTTATATACAAGTGCCGCCGTCTCAAAACTCAAAGGATAACCGATCAGCTTCCCATGATAGGTCACTGCATTCCGGGACGACTGGTGGTAGTGTTCACTGTTTAACGCGCTGTTTTCCTCGTCAATCACTGCTGCCAGTCCAGCCAGGTACGCTTTCTCCAGACTTTCATTGGACAGGATAAACAAATCCGGCCCCTCATCCTGCACACTGACCCTGCTGATCTGCTCCAGATATTCCGATGCACTCACCAGTTCAGGCTCCACACGCACCTGATCCTGTAATTCCGAATAATTCACTGCCGCACTGTTTAAAAAATCCGTGTAAGCCTCATCGGTATACCACAGTTTCAGTACCTGTTTTTGTGTAAAAAACAGGGGCGAATTCTCTTGTTCTGATTTGGAAAACGTCCCCACATGATGTCCTGCTGCTATCATTGCCGCACAGGCAGCCACCGCAATGCCTGCCTGTACCAGCTTTTTCTTTAAGGTCATATACAATCTCCGCTTTCGCCTAAAGGACGGAGCGCAGAATGGAAATCATCGCGTCCACATCCTCATTTTCAATAATCAGCGGTGGAATAAAACGAAGTACATTGGCACCGGCGTTAATTAAAATCAAGCCCTTGTCCATTGCCTTCACAATGATATCTCCTACCGGGATGTCGAATTCCAGTCCCTGCAAAAGTCCTGCTCCCCTTCTGGCTTTCACATGGGGGAATTCTGCTGACAATTCCTCCAGCTTTTGCTCCAGGTAAGGCGCCACCACATTCACATGTTCTATTATATGGTTCTCCTCAAATAAATCAAGCACTTTATTTGTGGCGGCAGCAGCCAGTGGATTTCCACCGTAGGTGGTTCCGTGATCTCCTGCTTTTAAGGAATTCTGTGCCACATGCTCCGTCATCAGGAAAGCTCCCATGGGAACACCGCAGCTTAACGCCTTGGCACTGGTGAGAATGTCCGGCTTTACCCCGTACTTCTGCCAGGCAAAATAAGTGCCGGTCCTGCCCATGCCGCACTGGATTTCGTCCAGAATTAACAGGATATCCTTCTCATCGCAAAGCGCACGGATTTTCTGTAAAAAATCCCCGGTGGCGGGATAGATGCCACCCTCTCCCTGCACCGTCTCCAGTAAAATGGCACAGGTCTTGTCGGTCACCAGTCTCTCCACGCTGTCAAAATCGTTCATAGTGGCAAATTTGATATTGCCAATCATGGGTTCAAATGCCTCCCGGTAATGAACATTTCCAGTGACAGACAGGGCGCCCATGGTGCGTCCATGGAAGGAATGCTCCATGGCAATAATCTCGTGGTCAGTGGTGCCGTCCTTCAGATAACCGTATTTTCTCGCCGCTTTGATGGCACCTTCTACGGCCTCCGCTCCGGAGTTGGTGAAGAACACCCTGTCCATGCCACTGATTTTCTTTAGCTTTTTCGCCGCCTCAATGGCAGGCACATTATAAAAATAATTGGAGGTATGGATGATTTTATCAATCTGGTTTTTCAGCGCATCGTTGTAGGCTTTATTATTGTAACCAAGGGCAAAAACACCGATTCCTGACACGAAATCCAGATATTCCTTGCCGTCCGTGTCATAGAGATGTACCCCGTCGCCGTGGTCTAACACAATCTGGTAACGGTTGTAGGTATGAAGTAAATCCGCCTCTGCCTCTGAAATATATTCCTGCATTGACATGTTCGTTTCCTCCTTTCTCTCTACATTTCTTCTTCGTCTGCCACAATGGCGGTTCCGATTCCTTCATTGGTAAAAATCTCCAACAGCAGGCAGTGGGGAATCCGTCCATCCAGAATATGTACCCTGTTTACGCCGTTTTTCACTGCGGAGGTGCAGTTGCCCAGCTTCGGCAGCATGCCTCCTCCGATGCAGCCCTGGGCAATCAGTTCCTCTGCCTGGTCTGCAGTCAGCCGGGAAATAAAGGAAGACTTGTCGTTAATGTCACGGTACAGTCCCTCGATATCTGTGAGAAATGCCAGTTTCTCTGCATTTACCGCCTTGGCAATGGCACATGCCGCATCGTCCGCGTTAATGTTGTAGGTCCGGAAATTGTCGTCCAGTCCGATGGGTGCCACGATGGGAAGAAAATCCTTTTCCAGTAAATCGTAAAGCACTTTGGGATTCACCTGTTTGATATCCCCCACATAGCCGATGTCCTGGCCGTCCGCATATTTTTTGTCCACCTGGAGCAGTCCGCCGTCCTTACCGCTGATTCCCACAGCTTTGACACCCAGTTCCTCCACCATGGTTACCAGGCTTTTGTTTACCTTATTTAATACCATTTCGGCGATTTCCATGGTTTCGTCATCAGTGACCCGCAAACCATTAAGAAACTTTGCCTCCTTGCCGACTTTGCCCACCCAGCGGCTGATTTCCTTACCACCGCCATGAACGATGATGGGCTTAAAGCCTACCAGCTTTAACAGCGCCACATCCTTGATGACATTTTTCTGCAGTTCCACATTACTCATGGCACTGCCGCCGTATTTCACTACAATAATCTTCCGGTTAAACCGCTGAATATAAGGGAGGGCCTCAATCAGCACCTCCGCCTTACCCAGGATCTGGTTCATGCTCTTGTTATCCATTTGTCGCTCCCCTTTCCTTTATGAACGATAATCTGCATTGATTTTTACATATTCGTAGGTCAGGTCACAGCCCCAGGCGGTTGCCTCTGCCTCCCCCATTTTCATATCCACGGTTACTTTCACTTCCGGTGCGGACAAAATCCGGGTTGCCTCTGCCTCATCGTAATCGGTGAGCATGCCGTTTCTTGCGATGCAGATTTCTTTGTCCCCATCGCTGCAGAACAGCTCCACCTGCTCCGGGTCAAAGCTCACGCCGGAATATCCCAAGGCACACATGATACGTCCCACGTTGGCATCGTGTCCGTAAATCATGGCTTTGGTCAGGCTGGAACAGATTACGGATTTTGCCAGCTTTCTGGCGTTGTCCTTGGTGTCTGCGTGAATGACCTGGGTTTCAAACAAAGCGGTGGCTCCTTCGCCGTCCCCTGCCATTTTCTTCGCCAGGGTGGTGCAAACTCGGGTTAATGCCGCCTTAAAGGTTTCGTAGTCCTCCCCTTCTTTATCAATGACGGGATTTTCTGCCAGTCCGTTGGCAAGCACCACCAGAGAATCGTTGGTGGAGGTATCGCCGTCCACGGAAATCATGTTGAAGGTGTCCACCACCACTTCGCTTAAGGCTTTCTGCAGGATGGTCTTTTCAATCGCCAGGTCGGTGGTGAGGAAACAGAGCATGGTACACATGTTGGGGTGAATCATGCCGGAGCCTTTCGCCATGCCACCCAGAGTCACGGTTTTTCCACCGATGGTAAAGGTGACCGCGGTTTCCTTATGCAGGGTGTCGGTGGTCATAATGGCTTTCGCCGCATTGGTGCCAGCCTCCGGGGAGTGGCTCTTTGCTGCAGCCAGCTTGTCCAGGTTGTTGACAATTTTATCCAAAGGAATCTGCATTCCGATGACGCCGGTGGATGCCACCAGCACGGAATCTGCCTCCACACCCAGTACCTCTGCAGTTTTGTCAGCAGTCTGTCTGCAGATTTCGTAGCCTTCCCGTCCGGTGCAGGCGTTGGCGATTCCTGTGTTAATCACCACGGCATGGATGGGCTTAGTGCCGCCCCGCACCAGTTCTCTGTCCCAGGTGACCGGTGCCGCCTTGACCACATTGCTGGTAAAAACTCCGGCAGAGACACAGGGTATCTTACTGTAAACCAGTGCCAAATCCTTCCGGTTCAGATATTTCACGCCAGCCTCGATACCGGCTGCCTCAAATCCTGTCGCTGCGGTTACCCCGCCTGTGATTGTTTTCATTTGTTTTTTCCTTCCTTACTATCAATATTGTGTTGTGTCTATTCAGCACCACATTCGCAAAATCGCGGTTTCACCGCTTTCCTTTTGCTCATGTGGTTATCCCGCCATTGGCTCTTGAATCGTTACACGAATTCCGTAATATTCGCCTCATTTAGCGTAAAATCATAATAGTTCAAATCTTCCCGCCTTGTCCAGCCTATACTCTGCCAGAAAGCATTTCCCACAGCGTTACTGGTAAAGGCGATCAGGGAAACCTTGTTGATTTTTTCCTTTTTTAATGCCTCCACACAAAAGTCAACCATTTTCTGCCCGATTCCCTGTTTTCTATGATCCTTCGCCACGCAGACATGGTACAGGCATCCCCGCCTTCCATCGTGTCCGCAGAGAATCGCTCCTACTACCCGGACACCGTCCACAGCAACCACACTGGTGGTGGGATTTCGTCTGAGGAATTGTTCCACACCTTCTCTGGAATCATCCATGCTGCGGATACCGAACCCTTCAATGGAATGCCACAGCCCGGCGACCTGTTCATAATCGTCGATTGTCATTACACGAATCTGCATTGTTTTCCCTCCCTGTGTGTGATTTTTATTTCTGTGCATGATCATACACCTTTAATGCATATCATGCAATATTAAATTGATATATATGCATATAATCCACAAATTTTCCTTGTTTATGTGAATATTTTTTCACTTGCATTTATATTACAAGTGTTGTATATTGTAAAAAGACATTGAGATGCCCCGGCATCCTAAAACTACATATTATAATTATACATAATGGAGGATTTACCATGAAAGAAAAAGTCATTCTTGCTTACTCCGGCGGATTGGATACCACAGCGATCATTCCCTGGTTAAAAGAGAACTTCAACTACGATGTTATCTGTGTCTGCGCTGACTGCGGACAGGGCGATGAGCTGGATGGTCTGGAAGAGCGAGCAAAATCCTGCGGTGCTGAAAAATTATATATTGAGGATCTCACCGACATCTTCTGTGACGACTACATTGTACCCTGCGTACAGGCAGACGCTGTTTACGAGAATAAATATTTATTAGGAACTTCCATGGCAAGACCTGCCATTGCAAAGCGTCTGGTTGAAATTGCAAGAAAAGAAGGCGCTACCGCAATCTGCCACGGCGCTACCGGTAAAGGAAACGACCAGATCCG
>CAKRNW010000064.1 GCA_934371505.1 uncultured Lachnospiraceae bacterium | reverse complement strand
GTGAATCAGGGAGTGGATCTGGCGGATACCGGCTATAATATCGGAACCTACCGCTTCATGTTTCAGTGGGATGGCTACTGGACACTGGCGATGCTTTTGGCGAATCTGTTGGGATATGGACTGACCAGACTGCCCGGTGGGGGAACGCTGCTGGGACTCAATGTGTATACCTCACTGTTGCTGGGAATCACGGCAGCAGCCGTTTATCTGGTATTAAAACGGAAATTCCCTGCATGGTGTGTCTTTTTAGGGGAAGTAATTGCCCTGGGAACCTGCTGGTGTCCGGCAACCATTTTGTATAATTATCTCACCTATTATGTGATTCTGCTGGCACTGGGAGCCCTTTATCTGGGATTAACCAGAGAGAAAAATTCCTGGCTGGTGATTGCAGGGGCTTTGCTTGGCATCAATGTCTTTGTGCGGTTTTCCAATCTCACGGAAATGGCTTTTATCCTGGCAGTGTGGTATGATGTGATCTGCAGGCGGAAGGACAGAGGTGAGACAGGGAAAACCTGGTTTGAAGCCTGTCTCCAACCTACACTGTGGTGCATCCTGGGCTATGCCATCGGGATGGGACTGGTACTTACAGGAATCGCCCTCACCTGCGGAATTCCCCACTATCTGCAAACCGTTGGCAATCTGTTTTCCATGAGCGGAACTTCGGAAAGCTATTCCGCCGCCTCCATGGTTCTGGATGCCTGGAGAGATTATCTGGCACAGCTGCCCTGGCTGTTACTGATGGCGGCAGGGGTACTGGCAGGGACGATCCTGTTTTGCATTGGTGGAGCAGGAAAGGCGAAAGCCGTTAAAATACTTGTCTTTCTGGCTGGGCTGCTGGTTCTTCTCCGTTTTTTCTGGGGAAGACGGATTCTCAATACGGACTATTATTCCGATGGCGCTCTCTGGTATTTTGCAGTGATGTTCGTGGTAATGGCCTATGTGGTCAACGCAATCTGCCTCTTCAGGGAAAAGGAGGATAGAAATCTGCAGCTGCTGTCAGCATTTGTGCTTATCACCTTGCTGATTGCACCCCTGGGAACCAACAATCACGCCTATGCCACCATAAACAACCTGTTCCTTGCAGCTCCGGTGACTGTGTCCTTACTGGCTCATTACTGCGGCACACTGGTAAAAGCAGGAAATACCAATGCCTGGAGACAGGCTGTCCGCTTCCCGGTAACCGCGATGGTGGTTTTCTTTCTGGGCTGCGTTACCTGGCAGACCTTCGCCTTTCAGAACTGTTATGTGTTCGGCGACAGCAGCTCTGCAGAAAAAAGGAATACAAAAATTGAAAATAATGGTATACTAAGAGGGATTTATACAACAGCGAACAAAGCCCGGAATCTGGAAGAACTTTCCGGATACCTGGAAGAGCAGAAATTGCAGGAGAAATCTCTCTACCTGTACGGAAATATTCCGGCACTCTGTTATTATCTGGATCAGACACCTGCCATTTCCATGCTGTGGCCGGATTTGGAGTCCTATGAATGGGAAGCTTTTACCAGAGATTTAAATGCCCTTCGTGGAATGAGCGAAGATGAGAGACCATTGTTTATAGTGGCAATGGATCGGGTGACCCAGAAAGAACCAATGCTTGAAAAAATGCAGGCAATTCAGGAGTTCCTTGGAAAGGAAAAGTATGTATGTACCTATTCCGATGAAATGTTTGCAATTTATCAGTGAGAAAGAGGAGAATGACCTATGATTCCTTTTAATATTCCTCCTTTTACGGGAAAAGAAATGAACTATATCCGTCAGGCAGTAGAAAACCAGAAAATCTGCGGTGACGGACCTTATACGAAAAAATGTTCGGAGTGGATTGAACAGAAGACCGGGACAGCCAAGTGTCTTCTTACCACCTCCTGTACCCATGCCACAGAGTTGGCAGCCTTGCTGGCGGATGTGAAAGAGGGGGATGAGGTCATTATGCCGTCCTACACCTTTGTGTCTACGGCAGATGCCTTTGTTCTGCGGGGAGCGAAGCCGGTCTTCGTGGATATCCGTCCCGACACCATGAATATTGATGAGACACTGATTGAGGATGCCATCACTCCCCGGACCAAAGCCATTGTTCCGGTACACTATGCCGGGGTAGCCTGCGAGATGGACACCATTATGGACATCGCAAAACGCCATCATCTTCTGGTAATTGAGGATGCGGCGCAGGGCATTATGTCAACCTACAAAGGACAGGCTCTGGGGGCGATCGGGGATTTTGGCTGCTTCAGCTTTCATGAGACCAAAAATTACAGTATGGGAGAAGGCGGAGCCCTTCTCATCAAAGACCCCCAATATGTGGAGGAGGCGGAGATTATCCGGGAAAAGGGAACCAACCGCTCCAAATTTTATCGGGGACAGATTGATAAATACACCTGGGTAAACTATGGCTCTTCCTATCTGCCCAGTGATATGAATGCCGCTTATCTGTGGGCACAGCTGGAGCTGGCAGAGGAAATCAATGAGAAACGTCGTTCCATCTGGAACCGGTATTGGGAATTATTGCAGCCCTTAAAAGAACAGGGCTGTATTGAACTTCCCACGGTTCCCGAAGGCTGTGTACACAATGCCCACATGTTTTATATCAAAGCGAAAGACCTGGAGGAGCGTACCGGACTCATTGATTTCCTGAGAGAAAATGAGATTTGGCCGGTATTCCATTATATTCCCCTTCATACGGCACCGGCGGGAATAAAGTTCGGCGAGTTTCATGGGGAAGATAAATACACCACCAAAGAGAGTGAGCGGTTATGCCGTCTGCCTCTGTTTTATTCATTGGAGCTGGAACAGGTAGATTATATTGCCTCAAAAGTGAAGGAGTTTTATCAGGGATGAGAATAGACGGGAAGAGATGGGCAAGGTGGCAGGAACTCCTTACAGCAGCCATTACAACTCTGTTTCTTGTCATCCTTCTGACCTGTCTGTTTGGATATCATTACGAACTGAACGATGATATCATGATCAAGGATTTATTATCGGGAAGCTATACAGGGACACCCAGCGGATATTGTATCCAGATACTTTATCCCCTAGGTGTCATTGTTGCGTTCTTTTATCGGATTTTCAGGATGCTTCCCTGGTATGGAATGCTCCTGATCCTTGCCCAGTATGCCTCCTGCTTTCTGATTTTTGACCGCACCCTAAAACTGGTGCAGAGGACGGTTCCCAAACTCTCTTTACTGGTGACGGAAACACTGTTTATCCTGGCATATTTTTCCTATGCACTGGTGAACCTTCAGTATTCCATGACCTGCGCGTTTCTTGTGGGTGCGGCACTGTTTCTGTTTGTGACCACGGAAACGCAGCTGTCTGTGGGAGAATTTCTGAAACATAATATAGCAACCATCCTATTGCTGGTGCTGGCCTTCTGCCTGCGCACAGAGATGTTTCTGCTGTTGAGCCCTTTCCTTGCATTTGTAGGTTTTGCTTATTGGACCCACCGGGACAAGGTGGATAAGCGAACCTTTTCTGAAAAGGATAATTTATACCGGTATGGTGGATTCCTGGCGGTTACCATTCTCTCCCTGCTTCTGGCTTGGGGCGTGGATCAGCTGGCTTACAGTGGAAGCTCCTGGAAAGAGTTCCGGCAGCTGTTTGATGCCAGGACGGATTTATACGATTTTTATGGAATTCCGGATTATGATACCAATGCAGATTTTTATACCGGTATTGGACTGGATGAATCAGAACAGGTTCTGTTGGAAAACTATAATTATCTGCTGAGTCCCAAGGTGGATGCGGAACTGATGAATCAGATTGTGGCCTATGACAGGCAGCAATTGAAGATCGGCTATTTCAGGGTATCACTGAGACAGGCTTTGACAGAGTATGGGTACTGGAGTGCCGGTCATAAAGGAGGAAGCATCCTTCCTGTTCTTGCCCTGTGCTATTTCCTTGTGGCAGCACTGGGAATTCTTGACAGGCAATGGGGATTTCTGTGGAAACTTCCGCTGTTATTGGGCATCCGGAGCGCACTGTGGATGTATCTCATCCTGCGGGGACGCTATCCGGATCGAATCACCTGGGGACTTCTCCTGGTAGAATTCTGCTGTCTGATGTACCTGCTGGCACAGCATCTGGCGGACAGGAAACAACCCATCACACAATTATTAACCAGAGAGGATCAGCTGAAGCGGAGTCAGCAGAATAGCTGGCTGGATCTGGGCGTATCTCTGGGAGTCGCCGTGATTCTATGCCTGGCATTATTGATTCATCTTCCGGGAGGCATAACCCGGGTAAAAGAAGATAAGGCGAATCGTTGTCAGACGAATACAGAATGGACACAGCTGCAGCAATACTGTGAAGAACATAAAGACAATCTCTACTTTTTGGATATTTATTCTACGGTAAAGTATTCGGAGCCGGTTTGGAATCAGGATAGAAACCGCCTGAAAAATTATGATTATCTGGGAGGCTGGGCATCCAAGAGCCCTGCGGAAGAGAAAAAACTGGCAAAGTATGGACTGTCTGCGTTTGAAGGAAGAGAGCTTCCCCAGGTAGCGGAAGGATTCGTGGATTCTTCCCACGCTTACCTGATTGACTACGCATCCCATGATATTAGCTGGCTAAACAGCTTTTATGAATCCCGGGAGATTTCAGCTCAGGCTGTTCTCACTGACCAGTTTGGTTCAGAGGGCGAAAACTTATTCAATGTGTATCATATCGAGACAATAAACCAAAAAGAGGAATAGACAGCATGTGTACAAGCGTCAGTTTTGTAATTCCCTGTTATCGGTCGGAACAGACGATCACAGGAGTTGTGGAAGAAATTACGCAAACGATGGGACAGCTTCCCGGTTATACGTTTGAAATCATTCTGGTGAATGACTGTTCGCCGGACGATACCTTTCAAATCATTCGACAGCTATGTGGGCAATATGATAATCTTATCGGCATTAACCTGGCCAGAAATTTCGGACAACATTCCGCCATCATGGCAGGATTACATTATGCAACAGGCGATATATGTGTATTCCTGGATGATGATGGGCAGACTCCTGCCAATGAAGTGGAAAAATTACTGGATGCAATTGCATCCGGTGCAGATGTGGCGATGGCCAGCTATGATCACAAGATGCATTCCCACTTTCGCAACTGGGGAAGCAAGGTGAACGAGTGCATGATGCATATCATGCTCCGTAAACCCAGGGAATTATTTGTCTCCAGTTATTTTGCAGTAAAACGCTTTGTGGCGGACAGCATGTTGCAATACAGTAACAGCTATCCCTATCTCCCCGGATTACTTCTCAGAGCAACAAAAAATATTGTCAATGTGCCGGTGCATCACAGGGAACGGGAGGTTGGAACCTCAGGCTATACCCTGAAAAAATTACTGGGATTGTGGTTTAACGGCTTTACTGCATTTTCAGTCGTGCCTCTTCGGGCTGCCACAGCAGTAGGCGTTGCCAGCGCCTTTGTAGGTTTTATTTACGGGATTTATACCATCATACGGAAGCTGGTGGATCCGAATATCCTTCTTGGCTTCAGCTCTATTATGGCAGCCATCCTGTTTATCGGAGGAATGCTGATGATTATGCTGGGACTGGTTGGTGAGTATATTGGCAGAATTTATATTAGTCTCAACAATTCTCCCCAGTATGTAGTGAGAGAAGCGATTGGAAAAGGACAATAAATGAACGTATTTGTGAAACATTATAAAGAATGGGTATTGTGGGCTCTGATGATTGCCTTTGGGGGAATTTATCTGTCTCTGTGCTTTAATAATAATATCTGGACAGACGAGGGGTATACCATGGACCTCTTAAGAAACTGCAAAACCTTTCAAGAAGTATGCAATTTTACGGCAGAAGATGTGCATCCTCCCTTATATTATCTGATTTTAAAGGTATTTACAGACCGTTTTGGCATTCATTTGCTTTTCATCAAGATTTTGTCCATTGTGCCTATGCTTCTGACAATGGTATTGGGAGCCACTGTTATCCGGAAGGAGTTTGGATTTCGAACCGCTCTGTTTTTTATTCTGACATTGGGAACCCTTCCCTGCACCATGGAGTATGCAGTACAGGCCCGGATGTATACCTGGGCAATCCTCTTTGTGACTCTATGTGGGCTGGAGGCTTACCGCATAGCGGCCCGGGGAAAACGGACAGACTGGATTGGCTATCTGCTGGGAGGCGTTGGAGCGGCATACACGCATTATTTTGCCTTTGCTGCAGTACTATGGATTTACGGCTTTTTGTTCTTGTACTTGTTAATCCGCAGAAGAAAGCAGTTACTGAAATGGCTGGCCACAGCCCTCTTATCACTGGTCATTTATCTTCCCTGGCTGACGAAAATGTCTGCCCAGGTGAAAGGCGTATCAGGGAATTATTGGATTCCGGAGATTGATGGGAAAGTGCTTTTAAGCTATTTCCCCTGGATTGTCAACACCAATCTTCCCTATGTGACGGCGGTGATGACCGTAATTTTTGTAATTGCATTCCTACTGATAGCTTATCAGATCAGAAAAAAGAAAGCATTGGATGGAAAGACAGCAGCAGCCCTGTTTGGAGTGGGCATTCCGATTCTGGTAGTGGTGACCGGTGTGGCGCTATCCAACCTGATCCGCCCGATTTTTATCATTCGCTATGTTATGCCCTCCATCGGACTGCTCTGTCTGTTTCTGGCAATCGCTTTTTCCTATCTGGAGACAAAAGCATGGATTGCCATGGGATTGTTCTGGGCAGCGCTGGGCACAGTGGATTACCAGAAAAACTATTACGATGAATACCAGGCCGCTTACACACCCCAGACGGAACAGTTCCTTAAGGATCACCTTGGAGAAAACGATCTGGTCGTGTATAATTACTACGGTTATGACTTTATCTATGAGTACTATATTAACAGAGCACAATTAGTCTATATCGGGGATGTGGATTTAAACGGAAATTTTGATAATCTCTGGTTTCTGGATACCCCGTTGAATCTTGAATTTACCCAGGAACAGCTTACAGAACATGGCTTGGTAAGCATTCCCATGGGACAGTATGGAATCGAACAGAATGAATTTAAAATTTATCAGATCAGCAGACAATAACATAAAGCAGATGACTGTCAAGCAGCTGATTGTGGCACTCCTGGCAGTGAGTGCTCTCTTGGCGTGTCTTTTGATTTGGCCTGTGGGTGCGATGAAGGATACGGCGGTGAGCAGCAGCGGGGCGGAGACGAATCACCGTACGGAAACGATTATGGATGAACGGACGGTGGCCCAGACATTTGTTCCGCAGTATGATTATATCCGCAGTATTGGAATTTTACTGGATCGTGACAATGATAACAGTTATATAGGGGATTTTTTCCTTGAAATTATTGACAGTGCAGGAAACAGACAGCGGCAGGTTTTCTCCAAAATCTATAAAATGAATGATATGTCGAAGGGTTATCAGAAACTTTCAGTAAATTTAAAAGTGATTGCGGGAGCACCCTATATCATTCAAATTTCCACAGCACAAACACAGGGACAGCCCATTCGTCTGGCGTACCGTATGAAAAGCAGCGCAGGCCCTGTAGAAAATCAGACACTTTATTATGCCGGAGAGGAAATACCGGATGCCTCTTTGGCATGCTCTTATACGTATGGAACTCCTATGGGGAAAAGACAGATTTTAGTATATGATTTGTTTTTTGCGGCATTGTTCTTTGTAGCGACAGCACTGCTGGACAAACTTACCAAAAAATACAACGGCCTCAATGAAAAAGTCACTTTGTCAGCAGCGATGCGCTGTGTGGCAACGACACTGCTGGCATGGGTGTTACTGTTTTCTGTGTATTACATGTTTGTTCGAAAAGCTTTTGGAGGAAATAGCTGGGACTTTGCAGTTTATGGAATGGCATTGCTTTTGATAGCGGTCATAGGCAGTTATGTAATCTGGCACATACAGCTGCCGGAGAGGGAACGATGGTCTGTTAAGAATATACCGGTGGTCGTCCGGGTGGTCGCCTTTGCAGTATATTTTTCCCTTTATGCTCCTTATTTCAATTCGGGTTCTAACTATGGGCATTATCTGAATGGCAGCTATATGAGCATTGCCTTTGCAATTGTGATTTTAAGCTTTTTTACAATCCGGCAGTTATGTAACTGTAAAACCATAGTCCTCTCCATCATTTACTGGTGTGGCTGTGGGGCAAGCTTTTTGTATCATATTCATGGACTTAACGGAGAACAAAGAATCCTACGCATCTGGGAGTATGTGGGAGGATGGTTATGGGCAGTCGTTATTCTGATTACTGTTTGCAATTTGTGCAGAAAGCAATATAACAGAATGGTCATTCCCTATATAGCGGTCATTGCTACATTTTTTGCGCTGACCTGGATTTTCCGCCATGAAAAATACTGGCCAATTTATATGACAGTCTGCTTTGGACTGCTCTATATGCAAAAAAGAGAGAAGGAGCAGGTGGCGCAGCTACTGCGCAGCTTCTGTCAGGGAGCAGTCCTTTCCTTCTGGTATGAAGTTATTTTTTGCTTATTGTACAGACCCTACCACCATTATGTGTTTAGTCGATACCCGATGCAGTTTTCCTCGGTTGCGCTGACTGGCCTGTATCTGTTTTTTATATTGATAGCAGTCCTTCTTTTGACCATGGACAAATATCTTACGAAACCGGGCTTAAAAGACATGTGGTTCTGGTATGTGACATTAGGCACTGTGTCCTCCTATCTGTTTTTGAGCGTTTCCAGGACAGCGCTGTTGGGAACCATAGCAGTGGCTATTGTGTTATTTGTTTTGCTCTGCGCAATCTGGTTTCAGAAAAACATGAAGAGAATCGCATGGATAATAGGAACCATGTTTTTGAGTTTTTGTATGCTTGTTCCGGTGGTGTACACCTTAACCAGATGTGTTCCTGCGGTGGTGGATGCTCCGGTACTATACCCATATGAAGAATTTAAGGATCGGATTTACCAGGGGGAAGAAAAAGACTCCAACCGGTATATGAATGTTCAAAGCCTGCTGGAGCTGGTGACAGGAAGAATTTCTGTTATGATGGGAGGAAGCTCTGATGTGGATGAATTGCAGGAAACTGAAATGGCAGTTTCATCGGAGGAAGAGAACATATCAAGGGGAAATGAATCAGCGGGAGAGGTCACTAATGGAAGAACGGATATTTTCCGCATGTATCTGAAACGGTTGAATTGGACAGGACATGACAGCATGGTGATTACCGTAGATGATACCGTCTATGCGCATGCACATAACACCTTTATTCAAGTATTTTATGATCATGGAATTCTTTGCGGAATTGTATTTTTATGCCTGGGAATGTTCACATTGGTACGTAGTGTTTTGCTGGTGTTCAGAGAAAAAGAACAGGGTATTATGATGGCAGCCCCCTTGCTTTTTTTGGTGGGATTTGCTGCTGCGGGAATGGCGGAATGGGTATTTCAGCCTGTTATTCCATTGGGATTTGGTGTATTATTTATGATATACCCCTTACTTTCCCCCATCAAAAAACAAAGTCAGGAATAGAGTATGTTGAATCTTCAAAAACGAGTAATGAATACCAAGTTAATGACCAGACGCAGCTTTCTGATCGCCTATGACATCATGGCGGTCTGTTTGGCGTGTATTGCACCCCTGTGGATCCGCTATGAGTTTCATTACAACGAGATCCCTTCTTATTTCGTCAACTCCGTCTGGCATATGATGCCCTTCAGTGTGATCCTGACTCTGGTGGTGTTCTGGGTTCTGCGGTTGTACCATAGCTTGTGGGCTTATGCCGGCGTGACGGAGATGCAGAATATTGTGGTGGCATGCTTTGTCAGTGCAGCCCTGCAGGGAGTGGGACTTGCCATCCTTCATGACCCGGTGCCCAGAAGTTATTATTTTATCTATGCTTTTGTGCTGATGGCATTCACCATGCTCAGCCGTTTTTCCTACCGTTTTGCCAGGGAAACCAGACACCGTATGTATAATAAAAAACGGAATGTGATCTCCGTGATGATCGTGGGAGCAGGAGATGCAGGAAATACTCTGATTAAAGAAATCAATTCCAGTTACCATTCCACCATGATCATCAAATGCATTATCGATGATGATCCCAACAAATGGGGACGGTATGTACAGGGAATCAAAATTGTAGGCGGCAGGGATAAGATCGTGGAGAATGCAAGACTCCACAGCATCGATGAGATTATCATTGCCATGCCCTCTGCACCCAGACCTACTATCAAAGGGCTGATTGAGGTCTGCCAGGAAACCAATTGTAAGCTACGAACCTTACCGGGAATTTACCAGCTGGTAAACGGGGAAGTGGATGTGAGCAAGATCCGGGATGTGGATGTGGAGGATCTGCTGGGCCGCGACCCCATCACCATCAATCTGGACAAGATTATGGGATATGTACAGGGCAAAACTGTTCTGGTAACCGGGGGCGGCGGATCCATCGGAAGTGAGCTCTGTCGGCAGATTGCCACCCATCATCCCAAACAACTGATTATTGTAGATATCTATGAGAATAATGCCTATGAGATCCAGCAGGAATTGTTGCTGCGCCACACAGATTTAGATCTGGTGGTGCTGATCGCCTCTGTACGCAACACCAGGCGTATGAACTGGATCTTCGACCATTATAAACCAGACATTGTCTACCATGCGGCAGCCCATAAGCATGTGCCCCTCATGGAAAAAAGCCCTAATGAGGCCATTAAAAACAACGTATTCGGCACCTGGAAGGTGGCCTCTGCCGCAGCAAACAGCGGTGTGCAGACCTTTGTCATGATCTCCACGGATAAGGCAGTAAATCCCACCAACATCATGGGAGCCTCCAAGCGGATCTGCGAAATGATCATCCAGACCTTTGATCGTCATTATGACACCAAGTTCGTGGCAGTGCGTTTCGGCAATGTGCTGGGAAGCAACGGCTCTGTGATTCCCCTGTTCCGGAAACAGATTCTGGCCGGAGGCCCGGTGACGGTAACCCACCCGGATATCATCCGTTATTTTATGACCATTCCGGAAGCGGTATCTCTGGTGCTGGAGGCAGGAGCCTACGCGGGTGGCGGAGAAATCTTTGTGCTGGATATGGGAGAACCGGTGAAAATCCTGGATCTGGCGAAGAATCTGATCCGCCTGTCCGGCTATAAGGTGGATGAGGACATCAAGATTGAATTTACAGGACTGCGCCCCGGCGAAAAGCTCTATGAGGAAATGCTCATGGATGAAGAGGGACTGCAGGATACTGCCAACAAAATGATCCATATCGGAAAACCCATTGAATTTGATGAGATGAAATTCTTCAGCCAGCTTCATGCTTTGAAAGAAGCTGCCAACAATGAAGCGGGAGATGTGCGGCAGCGGGTGCAGGAAATTGTGCCCACCTACAATCCCAAGGGAGAAAAGAAAGATGTTTGATACAAAGAAATCGTGGGAGAAATTCCCGGAGAAAGTGTGGCTTTCCAGCCCTACCATGTATGACACCAGTATGCAGTATGCCATGGAAGCATATCACACCAACTGGATGTCCACCGTGGGTGCCAATATCATTGAACTGGAGCGCAGAGTCTGTGAAAAGGTTGGCTGTCAGTATGCGGTGGCACTGTCTGCCGGAACGGCAGCCCTCCATCTGGCCATGAAGTTTGCCGGTGAAAAGCTCTATGGGAAATCCGAACTTGGAAAAGGGGCATTATTTGGACATCGGGTATTCTGCTCTGACATGACCTTTGATGCCACCGTAAATCCCGTGGTCTATGAGGGGGGAATCCCCGTATTTATCGATACGGAGTATGACACCTGGAATATGGATCCCGTGGCACTGGAAAAGGCCTTTGAGACCTATCCGGAAGTGAGGCTGATTGTCATTGCCCATCTTTATGGGACACCGGGCAAAATCAACGAAATCAAGGCAATCGCGGATGCCCATGGCGCTGTGATCATTGAGGATGCCGCAGAGTCTCTGGGGGCAGCCTATCAAGGGATACAGACCGGAACCTTCGGGAAATATAATTGTATTTCCTTTAATGGAAATAAGATCATCACCGGCTCCTCCGGCGGCATGTTCCTGACAGACGAGAAAGAAGCAGCGGATAAGCTCCGCAAGTGGTCCACCCAGGCAAGGGAAAATGCAGCCTGGTACCAGCATGAGGAATTAGGATATAATTACAGAATGTCCAATGTGATTGCCGGCATCGTCCGGGATCAGATGGATTATCTGGAGAAGCACATCCAGCAGAAAAAGGCAATCTATGAGAGATACCGGGAAGGCTTCAAAGACCTTCCGGTTCATATGAACCCCTATGATGCAGGAAACAGCGAGCCCAATTTCTGGTTAAGCTGTCTATTGCTTGAGCCGGAAGCCATGTGCAGACAGGTTCGGGGAGAGCAGGATGCCCTGTATCTTCCGGAGCATGGAAAAAGCTGCCCTACGGAAATCCTGGAAGCAATCTCCGGAATCAACGCAGAGGGACGCCCCATCTGGAAACCCATGCACATGCAGCCCATTTACCGGATGAATCCTTTCTTTACCAGAGAGGGAAATGGCAGAGCCAGAACCAACGCCTATATCAGTGGGGAGGCTACAGATGCAGGAATGGATATCTTCCAGAGGGGACTCTGTCTGCCCAGCGATAATAAAATGACACCGGAACAGCAGGATCATATCATCGAAGTGATCAGAGCCTGTTTTGAATAAGAACCTTTGCAGCAGGGAGTATGACACCATGAATTTTTATGGAAAATATGTGAAGAGAGGCCTGGACATCCTGATTTCCGGAATTGCATTACTGATTTTAAGTCCTGTGATTCTGGTTTTGGCGATTCTGGTCCGCAGGAAGCTGGGAAGTCCTGTAATCTTCCGTCAGGAGAGACCGGGCTATCGGGAGAAAATTTTTACCCTCTGTAAGTTTCGCACCATGACCGATGCCAGAAATGAAAAGGGTGAACTGCTGCCGGACAGTGTACGGCTTACGAAATTCGGTTCCCTGCTGCGGAAAACCAGTCTGGATGAACTGCCGGAGCTGTGGAATATTTTCAAGGGGGATATGAGCCTCATCGGTCCCAGACCCTTATTGGTCAGCTACCTTCCCTGGTATACAGAGAGAGAAAAACTGCGGCACACCGTGCGTCCCGGTCTTACCGGACTGGCACAGGTCAGCGGCAGGAATTACATTGAATGGGATAAACGTCTGGAGAAGGATGTAGAATATGTGGAGCATCTGACCTTTGCCATGGACATGAAGATCTTTTTGAAAACGATCCGGGTTCTTTTTGCAGAGGAGGATGTGGCTGTGGATACGGATGTGATTGAAGGAAAT
>CAKRNW010000063.1 GCA_934371505.1 uncultured Lachnospiraceae bacterium | reverse complement strand
TCCTCCTTGTTTTCCGAAGGAAAATGCGACTGCCTATGCAGGAGCAATGTCTCCTGCGGAGCCATCGGATTTTCCTCCTTGTTTTCTTGGTTTCTATCTTCGTGTGTCTCAGCTAAGCACAAACAAATTGTAACAATTCCGTAACATTTAAACAATAGGAGGATTCTGGATAATCTGTCATATTTTTTAAAACTTTGATTTATCGGGCTTTCTGCGCTATGCTGCCACGGACAGTTCTATTGCATCCATTCCTTTAAACGCTCTGCAACTTCTTTCGTGCAGGAGGCAGTGACCCGGATTCCCTCCGGCAGATATTTCTGGGAGCGGACATCGGCATGCTCCTGGAGATAGGACACGCGCCCTCCTTCCGTATAGGGAAAGAGAAAGTACGCCAGTATCTGTTTATCATATAAATGGTCACAGATAAAAGAGAGCAGTGCCGGAATATGGGCAGGATTTCTGGCGGAAAAATAAAAAGCACGGTCTGTAGCAGAAGGCGCTTCCTGGGTATTCTCTGCCAAATCTACTTTATTATAGAGGGTAAGCATAGGAATAGCTCCGGCACCTAAATCATCCAGAGTCTGAGTGGTCACCTGAACATGTTCCTTGTAAGCCGGATCAGAGAAATCCACTACCTGTAATAACAAGTCAGCTGTCACCGCTTCCTCCAGTGTAGAGCGGAACGCCTGCACCAGATGATGGGGAAGCCGGTCAATAAAACCTACGGTGTCTGACAGGAAAAAGCCCCGGTGGTCATCGGGCATGATGCGCCGTACTGTGGTGTCCAGTGTGGCAAACAGCATATCCTGCTCCAACACCTTCCGATCTTCATCCTGATGGAAGTAGGACAGCAGGGCATTCATCACCGTGGATTTCCCTGCATTGGTGTAGCCCACCAGAGCAACCTGGGGGAGCGGGGAGGAATTCCGTAGTTTCCGCTGGGTATCCCGGTCTTTTGCCACATCTTTGAGATTACGGCGACATTCATTGATACGATGCTCAATGTACCGCCGATCCAGTTCCAGCTTTTTCTCACCGGCACCCTTATTACTCATGGCACCGCTGGCTCCGCCCTGTCGTCCCAGGGCAGCGTGAAGTCCCACCAGACGGGGAAGGGTATATTGCAGTCTGGCAAGCTCAACCTGAAGCTTTGCTTCCCGGGTTCTGGCTCTGGAAGAGAAGATTTCCAGAATGAGAGAGGTTCTGTCCAGAATGGGCATGTCCAATTCCTGTTGTAAATTGCGAAGCTGGGTGGGAGACAGGGCACTGTCAAAAATCAGTATGTCCGGCTGCAGACAGGCAATTTCCTGGCGCAGCTCTGCCAGCTTTCCCGTTCCGATATAAAGGGCATTGTGGGCGGCGGGGAGATTCTGGGTCATTTCTCCGATGACTTCAAAGCCACAGGCGCCTGCCAGACCGGAAAGCTCCTGCAGTGCATGTTCAAAATGGGGGTCATCAGCAATACAGACCCCGACTAAATAAGCCTTTTCCATAATTTATAAACCCTTTCTGAAACCTGTTGCTTGCTTTTCGTTTTCGATAGTGTTATATTTTATCCATATTGTTAAAGAAAAAACAAAGTAGAAATGAGGTCAAGATTGAAAAATGGACAATCAATTTAACACCCCTGCGCAGGTGATTGAAGGAAACATCAACGGTGCAGTGACAAAAGCCAATCTGCCTTTGGGCAAAATGATTTTACTTGCCATCTGGGCAGGAGCTTTCGTGGCAATTGGAGCGAACAGCAGCAGCGTGGCAGCACATTCCGTACAGAGTGTGGGCGTGGCAAGAGCACTGGCAGGTACGATTTTCCCGGTAGGGCTTTTAATGATCATTCTCATTGGTGGTGAGCTTTTTACCGGTAACGGTCTGATGACCATGAGTGTTCTGGAGAAAAAGATCACCTGGGGAAAGATGTTCCGCAACCTGGTTGTGGTTTACTTTGCAAACCTGGTGGGCAGCCTAGTGGTAGCTGTGCTTGGGTATTTCAGCGGACAGTTTAATTATTCCGGTGGAGCACTGGGAGCCTATACCATCAATGTGGCAGTGAGCAAGGCCTCCATTAAACCCGGTGCCGCTTTTGCATCCGGCATTCTCTGTAATGTACTGGTCTGTCTTGCCATTCTTCTGGCAGCAACCGCCAAAGATATTATCGGAAAAATCTTCGCCTGCTTTTTCCCTATCTTTGCGTTTGTGACGGCAGGGTTTGAGCACTGTGTTGCCAATATGTATTACATTCCTGCAGGCCTGCTTGCCAAATTAAATCCACAGTATGTGGACAAGGCGCGGGAACTTTACAATCTCACAGACGAAAAACTCTCCGCCCTGAGTGTCACCGGCATGATCCGGAATCTGGTTCCCGTAACCCTGGGCAATTTCGTAGGCGGAGCAGTCTGTGTGGGTGTGATGGCATATCTGATTTACAGAAAAGACTGGACCAAATAAACAGGTCAGACAATCACATGTGTAAATAATTCATCTGTTGCTGCAGTTCTTCCGGCACCTTGTCGGTAAACTTGGCAAACACATTTTCCAATTTATGGATCTGTCCACCCAGCCGTATATCATAGCGGTCAAACATATCGGTGTAGAGTGGATTGGAGCGCAGCGCCTCCCGATAAGCATGGGAAAACGGGCAATAGGTGAAAATAATATTTCTGGCAACCTTATTCAATCTGGGAGAGCCATTGCTCTCATAGAGAATCCAGGTCATATAATCCTGTACAAACAGTTCCTTATAGCTGTTTCTTGCCTTCTGCAGACTGGTCTTGATCTTTTCCTTGGCATCTGTAGACAGTTCATGATTTTTTCGATAAAACTGTACATAATCAAAATATTCGCTGGTGAGGGAACGCTCGGATAAGTCATTCCAACGTGCACCCTGGATACGGCGGCACATTTCCCACCGGAATTCGCCAACCAGATGAGTGATTTGTGTCTGTAAATCCTCCAGAGAGAAAACAGAGAGTAACATCCTTGCGGGAGTGGTGCGTTTGCGACCTTCAATTTCCTGCCACATGACGGCGCGTGTACCGATGTTGGGTGTGAGTATGAAATCGGGAAGGATTTCAATTTGAACAAATTCCCGATTTACCCCGGCCTCCGGAGCGGTAAAGATGGTATCCCGGTAAAAGGCACTGAAGTCAATACTGCGGATATTGTCTAAAACCTTGTGAATGGATTCGGCGCTGACAAGGCAATCCCGCAATGGTTTGATTACCTGATCCTTGCAGAAAACGGGGCAGAAGGTGAGGATATGTCCGCAGGTCATTTTATTAGCAGAGGGAAAGAGATTATTTAACTCGAATAACACTCTTTGTTCGGCATTACCTAAGGCTTCCGCTTCCTCCTGTGCGGTGAGGTGTCCATGAGCCCTCTGCTCCCGCAGATAAGTCTGATAGTCCTGATCAAATTCGTTACGGGAAGGTGCTTTCTGACCTTTATAGATTGCGGTAAGCCATTCATAGATACTATAGATACCGGAATCCGGATTGGTGGGAAGCTGCTTACAGAGTGTATATAAATAAGCAGCATTTTCCTCGCCTGCCAGTTCTTCATCCATGTATCCGAATTCAAGGAACATTTTCACAACAGTTGGAATCTTTTCGCCATACAGGCTCTGCATAAAGGCATTGGTATATATTTTATAAAAATGAGCCGTTAAATCCTTGCGGATGCGGCGGGCATCATCGTCCACGGCGTTTTTATCCTTCAGGGATTTATAGGCATTTAAAGCTGTGTTAAAAGTTTCCTGTAATTGGGAAGTACATCCGCTGTATTGCAGAATGGTCTCACAGGAATTATGTAGTGCGGCAATGCCGGTAACTTTTCCTGATTCCAGATCAGCCACCTTTTCGTCATGTTCCTGACAGCGCACAGCCAACAGTGTACGGTTGATACGGGGAAGCCGCTCAACTGCCTGTGACATTTTCAGCATATATTCATGGATTGCAGGATAGGAAGGATCGTCCTGGGGGGTATGATGAACCAGACTGGAAAAACATTCTAAAAGATCCTTTTTATCCTCATTTACAATGAGCTCTGCCAGTTTCAAATCCATTTCGGAAATTTCGTTGCAGCAGCTGACAAGACGACGGATATCGAAATAAGCTTTCAGTGTAAAACCATTCAGCACATCCGGGTTGGACACCATGGTATCAGCCACCTGATGACCAAACAGATCCTGAAGTCCCACATAATAGGAATACTCCCATGGCTCAATGGGCCTGGTAAAAGTCAGCTCCGGTAATTCTGCCAGTGCATCCAGTCTCTGGGGGGCAAAGGAATGGCTGTTGCAGAAATCCAGATAATAAGCATAGGTATCTTTTATAAAGTGCAGGCTGCGTTTGTTCTGAGCCAGCATTTCACGGTATTTTTCAAAGACATACATGATCTGCCGGAACAGGGATATAGAAAACAGATTGGTCATATCCCTGTTGTCCCTGGTGATGGGGACAATCCCCTTTTTATGGGAATAGGGAATCGGAAGCAGTACGCAGTCTTCCAGGGTGACACAATTACAAAAATGAGTTTCCCCGCAGGATTCCAGCAGCCCTATGACATCGCCCTTACCCAGAGTATAGCTGATGCAGGAGCATTGGATTTCTACGGTTCCTGATACGATCAGGTAAAGTTTATTGACGGTCTGCCCAATTGCATATAGGGTAGTATGTTTGGAAACATTGATGGAAGCCATGTCGTTTCTCCTCCAAAAACAGAATAAAATCATTATATCTTAAAATACAAAAAATTGGAAGAGAATGCGGTATTTTTTAGAGTTTTGAGTGTACTTTTTAGAGTTTTATGATAATATAAAACGGAGATAGTAAGCAACACATGCAGAAAAGAGGATCAATATGGAACCTAAGATTGGTGTGGATGAAAAAATCAAACAGATAAAACCGGAGGTAGAGCAATTACTGCGCTATCTGCCATGGTTACAGGAAAAATCCGGAGTCAGCATGCACACAACATTTAAGGGAGAGGGAATTGCGGAACATTCACTGGCCTTTCCGGTATATGACGGAACACTGATGGCCTTCGTCAAAGAGGCCTCCAGACTCTCCATGATGAATCGAAATTATCCTTACATTTATTCCAGGAACTGGATTCGGACGGTGGATGATGAGAAAAGAGTGATTGCCAATGCCACCATCAGGGATCTGGATGTTTTGTGTGGTATCTTTTCCCACTATATTCTGGGTGGAATGACCAAAACCGCATTGTGGTCCACAGGTATGGAACAGGGGATTTATTTAGAATTGTTGCAAAAACTGAAAGCATTACTGGATTTTTGGGATAAACCCCTTGCATAAGAAAGAACGAAGATGAAGAAGCCGGTGAGAAACGTTAGTTTTCCATCAGGGAATGAGGGTTACCATGGGAGAAAAGTCGGAACAGAAGCGGCAGTATATTTTGGATTGCGCAAGAAAGGTATTTACAGAGAAGGGATTTCGAAGTGTCACCATGAAGGACATTGTGGATGCCTGTGAGATCAGCAGAGGTGGGCTCTACCTTTATTTTGCAGGAACGGAGGAAATTTTTCTGGAGGTACTGAAACGGGAGTCGGAGGCGGATGACGATGTCTTTTCCGTCAATATTACCGGAAATGCTACCGCGGCAGATATTCTGCTTGTGTTTTTTAAGGAACAGAAAAAGGAATTGCTTCGTAAAAATGATGATCTGGCAGTGGCAACCTATGAGTACTACTTTGCCCATGGAAAGGAACAGAAAGAAAATCTCTGGCACAGCCAATACGAGGCAGGAGTATGGATTCTGCGTAGACTGATTGAAAAGGGAATTGAGAACGGCGAGTTCTATCAGGTGGACAGTGGTGTGATGGCACATACTATCATGCTAGTGATTGAGGGCATGAAAATAGTGGCACACACAGGAGAGATTACAGAGAGTATGATGGATCAGCAATTTGGGGCTTTTGTCCAGCAGCTGTGTATCGAGGAATAGAATAAGGATGCAAGGGGATGCCTCAAGGATGATCGGATGTCCTTGGGCATTTTTGCGGTAAGAGGAAAACATAGGGAAAGGATGGGTGTTAATTAATATGATAGAAACGGTGCTGGAAATGGAACTTCCGGTAGGGGAAAAACTGGTGATTAAAAGGAATCGGCTGCAGCCCACAGAGGGAGAATCCATCGGGCGTTTCAGCGTGCTTTCCGGTATTCATGGGGACGAACTGGAAGGACAGTATGTCTGCTATGAAATCGCAAGGCGGATCAGGGAGCATCCGGAGTTCCTTCATGGAACCGTAGATATCTATCCGGCGCTGAATCCTTTGGGACTGGAACTGGCAGAACGCACGCTGCCCCAGTATGACATGGATATGAACCGGACTTTTCCGGGGAGCGAGGATGGGGACGGAATGGATCGTGTGGCAGCTGCACTGGTACAGGAACTGACCGGGTCTGATATGTGTATTGATGTTCATGCCAGTGACAAGCTGGTGAGAGAGATTCCTCAGGTGCGCCTTAGCGAAGAATTCGCCCAGCAGCTATTACCTTATGCCAAATTGATGAATGTGGATATGATCTGGATGAACGCCACAGCTACTGTACACGAGTCCACTTTGGCACATGCCATGAATATGCTGCAGATCCCTACACTGGTAGTCGAAATGGGGCTGGGGATGCGGATCAATCCGGTTTATGGGAATCAGGTGGTAGATGGAATTTTTAATCTGATGCATCAGATGGGAATCTGGGAGAAAGAAGTGGGGGTAACCCAGCTGCCGGTGATTTCCACCGATGGCTCTGTGGAGTTTTTACGGGCGGAAGCGGCAGGTGTCTTCATTCCACAGATTGCCCACAACCATTACGTACAGGAGGGTGAAATCATTGGGGAAATTGTGGATGCGCTGGCAGGAGAGAAGCAGCAGGAGATTGTAGCAGCAAAACCTGGGTTGGTGTTTACGCTGCGGGAATACCCCATTGTATACAAGGGAGCATTGCTGGCCCGTATTTTGACAGATATCGGAGGTGACGAACGTGCATAAGTTGGAATTATATCGACTGGAATCTCCGTTCCGGGAGGATATGGTGGTACGGGGCTATCAGTTTGGAAAAGGGGAAAAGGCAGCCTGCATCGTTGGCCCTATGCGGGGAAATGAGATCCAGCAGCTGTATATTTGTTCCCAGCTTATTCAACGGCTGAAGGAATTGGAGGCCAATGGCTGTATCAGTACAGGCAAACAGATTCTGGTGATTCCCTCCGGCAATGTTTATTCCATGAATGTGGGCAGACGGTTCTGGGGAATGGAGGGAACGGATATCAATCGGATGTTTCCGGGAAATGTCCATCTGGATACTGCAGAGAGAATTGCAGATGGAATTTTGCAGCAGATCAAGGATTACAGCTTTGGCATTCAGCTGGCTTCGTTTTATATGTCGGGAGAGTTTGTCCCCCATGTGCGGATGATGGAGACCGGCTTTCAGAATGCCTCTCTTGCCAATCTGTTCGGACTTCCCTATGTGGTAGTGCGGAAACCCAGTCCCATTGATACCAAGACCCTGAACTACAACTGGCAGGATGAAATGACCGCAGCCTTTTCTCTCTACACCAATAAAAACCAGGAAATTGATAACAAAAGCGCCCGCCAGGCAGTGGCGGCAATTCTCCGGTTTCTTACCCGGATGGGGATTATCCGGTATGAAAGCCATAGTGGATATATCAGCCATGTGATCAAAGAAGAGGATCTGATGAATGTTCATGCATCCTGTGGAGGCATTCTGGTCAGAGAAGTGAATAATGGGGAGGAGATGCGCTATGGCATGCAGATCGCCCACATCATTGATCCGCTGGAGGGCGAAATTAAGGAAATTATTAAGGCACCTACCGACGGCATTCTCTTTTTCTCCCACACAGAGCCACTGGTGGGAGAGGGGGACATCGTGTTCCGCATTATCCACAGATTACATGAGTAATTTAGATTGCAAAAATACAGATTCCCTGTATAATAAAACCAGTATGTTGATTACACACTAATACAAATGGAGGAAATGATTTTTTTATGGACAACGTAAATCAGGTTTCCGGCGTCAAACGTATCTATGTCGAGAAGAAAGAGCCTTATGCGGTGAAAGCTAGGGAACTGCATGAGGAAATCGAAAGCTTCTTAGGCATCCACACGGTGAACCGTGTGCGCATTTTTATCCGCTATGATGTGGAAAATCTCTCCGATGAGATTTTTGAGAGAGCCTGCCACACTGTTTTTTCAGAGCCGCCTGTGGATATTCTTTACCAGGAAAACATTGAAATCCCTGCAGATGCAAAAGTTTTCAGCGTGGAGTTTCTGCCCGGTCAGTTTGACCAGAGAGCGGATTCTGCGGTGCAGTGCGTGCGTTTCTTAAAAGAGGATGAAGAACCGATTATCCGTACTGCAGTTACCTATATGATACAGGGAGAGGTCAGTGAAGAGCAGCTTGCAGGTATCAAGGCGTATTGTATCAACCCGGTAGACTCCAGAGAGACTGGCATGGATAAGCCGCAGACACTGGTAATGCACTATGACGAGCCTGCCGATGTCTCTTATTTTGAGGGATTTACCCAGATGTCCAGCGAACCGCTGCGTGAGCTGTATGACAGCCTTAACCTGGCGATGACATTCAAAGATTTTCTTCATATTCAGAATTATTTCCGCGACGAGGAGCACAGAGCTCCTTCCATGACAGAGATCCGTGTGCTTGATACGTATTGGTCCGATCATTGCCGTCACACCACTTTTTCCACCGAACTAAAAAATATAGAATTTGAGGATGGCTACTACCGTGATCCTATTGAAACCACCTATCGCAGCTATCTGGATACCAGAAGTGAGATTTTTGCAGGGCGTGATGACAAGTTTGTCTGCCTGATGGATCTGGCTCTGATGGCAATGCGTAAGCTGAAAGCTGATGGCAAGCTGGAGGACATGGAAAAGTCTGATGAAATTAATGCATGTTCCATCGTCGTTCCTGTGGAGATGGATTACGAGGACGGCAGAGGACCTGTCACCGAGGAGTGGCTGGTATTTTTCAAAAATGAAACCCACAACCATCCCACTGAGATCGAGCCTTTCGGTGGTGCAGCTACCTGTCTGGGAGGCGCCATCCGTGATCCTCTTTCCGGTCGTGGATATGTATATCAGGCAATGCGTGTTACCGGTGCGGCAGATCCAACCGTTCCTGTGGCAGATACTTTGAAAGGCAAACTTCCCCAGAAGAAACTGGTACGTGGGGCTGCCAGCGGATATTCTTCCTATGGAAACCAGATCGGTCTTGCAACCGGTTATGTGAAGGAGGTTTACCATCCTGATTATGTGGCAAAACGTATGGAAATCGGCGCGGTAATGGGTGCTGCTCCCAGACGCAATGTCATCCGTGAAAATTCCGATCCCGGCGATATTATCGTACTGTTAGGAGGACGTACCGGACGTGATGGCTGTGGCGGTGCTACCGGTTCCTCCAAGAAACATACCGAGAGTTCTCTTTCCACCTGTGGTGCAGAGGTACAGAAGGGTAATGCTCCTACTGAGCGTAAAATCCAGAGACTGTTCCGTCGTGCAGAGGTAAGCCATCTGATTAAGAAATGTAACGATTTCGGTGCAGGTGGTGTGTCTGTTGCCATCGGCGAACTGGCAGATGGATTGATCGTTGATCTGGATAAAGTACCGAAGAAATATGCAGGTCTTGACGGCACGGAGTTAGCAATTTCCGAGTCCCAGGAGCGTATGGCGGTGGTAATTGACCCCAAGGATTTAGACGAATTCATGGGTTATATCGCAGAGGAAAATATTGAGGCTGTAGTAGTTGCTACCGTAACCAAGGAGCCAAGACTGGTGTTGAAATGGAGAGGAAAGGATATCGTAAACATTGCGAGAGCCTTCCTGGATACCAACGGTGCCCATCAGGAAACCGATGTGAAAGTAGAGATGCCTTCCCAGGAGGACAACTACTTCGAGAAGATTGCAACTCCCGCAGTTGCCAAAGCACTGGAACAGAAGGATGTCAAGGGCGCGTGGCTTGCCTTGTTAAATGATCTGAATGTCTGCTCCCAGAAAGGACTGGTGGAGATGTTTGACTCCTCCATCGGCGCGGGCAGCGTGCTGATGCCTTACGGTGGTAAGTACCAGCTGACCGAAACCCAGGCAATGGTAGCGAAACTTCCTGTACTAAAAGGAAAGACCGATACGGTAACCATGATGAGTTATGGCTTCGACCCTTACCTTTCCTCCTGGAGTCCCTACCATGGCGCCATTTATGCGGTGGTAGAATCCCTGTCCCGCATCGTGGCAAATGGTGGTGATTTCAGTAAGGTTCGCTTTACCTTCCAGGAATACTTCCGCCGCATGAGCGAAGAGCCGTCCCGTTGGAGCCAGCCTTTCGCAGCACTGCTGGGTGCTTATGACGCACAAGTGGGCTTTGGACTTCCCTCTATCGGAGGTAAGGATTCCATGTCCGGAACCTTTAACGATATTGATGTTCCCCCTACACTGGTTTCCTTCGCTGTGGATGTGGCAAAGAGCGGTCAGGTGATGACACCGGAATTAAAACAGGCTGGGGATAAGCTGGTACTGTTTGAACTGGAAAGGGACGATTTCGATATCCCGGTTTACGAGGATGTCATGGCTTTATATGAGCAGATTCAGAAACTGATCTGGGAGAAAACAGCGGTGGCTGCCTATGTAACCGATGCAAAAGGTGTGGCTGCGGCTATGTCCAAGATGGCATTTGGTAACAAGCTGGGCGTAAAGGTCGCAAGTGATGTGGATGCCGAAGAACTGTTTGAGAATCAGATTGGTGCATTCCTGCTGGAGATTCCTGCAGACAAACTTTCTCTGCTGGAAGAGAGAGACCTGGATTACCGTGTGATGGGAACTGTCACGGAAGTGCCCGCCTTTGTGGTAGGAGATGTGACCATTTCCATGGACGAGGCATTAAAGAGCTGGACCAGCAAGCTGGAGAAAGTATTCCCCACCAAAGCGGTGAAGGAAGTAACCCCCATCGAGGAAAAACTCTACCAGGCATCCGATATTTATGTATGTAAGAATAAGGTAGCAAAACCCACTGTATTCATTCCGGTATTCCCCGGCACCAACTGTGAGTACGACTCCACAAAGGCATTTGAGCGTGCAGGAGCCGAGGTAGTTACCAAAGTATTTAAGAACCTCACCGCTGAGGACATCCGTTCCTCCGTGGATGAATTCGAGAAAGCAATCTCCCAGGCACAGATTATCATGTTCCCCGGTGGGTTTTCAGCCGGTGATGAGCCGGACGGAAGTGCGAAATTCTTTGCAACCGCATTCCAGAATGCGAAAATCAAAGAGGCAGTCATGAAGTTATTAAACGAGAGGGACGGCTTGGCTCTTGGTATCTGTAATGGTTTCCAGGCACTGATTAAACTGGGTCTGGTTCCTTACGGTGAAATTGTGGGACAGAAGGAGGATTCCCCTACCCTGACCTTCAATACCATCAACCGCCATATCTCCAAAATGGTTTATACCAAAGTGGTTTCCAACAGGTCACCCTGGTTACAGCAGGCAAAACTGGGCGGTGTCTATGTAACACCTGCTTCCCACGGCGAGGGGCGTTTCGTTGCTCCCGCGGAGTGGATTGACAAGCTCTTTGCCAATGGGCAGGTAGCAACCCAGTACTGTGACTTATCCGGCAATACTTCCATGGATGAGGAGTGGAATGTCAACGGTTCCTATGCTTCCATCGAAGGCATCACCTCTCCGGACGGACGTTGCCTGGGTAAGATGGCACATGTAGAGCGTCGTGATGATGCGGTAGCTATCAACATCTATGGCGAGCAGGACATCAGGATTTTTGAGTCCGGTGTAGAGTATTTTAAGTAATAAAGATTTTTAATGCGCAGCAGCCCTGTTAAGGGGCGGCTGCGCTTGTTATGAAGAAAAAGGAATAAAATTATGTTACGCGCAGTAATTTTTGACATGGACGGCACCATCACCGACACCGAGAAGTACTATTTTACTGCCTGGCAACAGGCATTTCATGAGTTTGGAATGGTGGATTTTGGACCGGAGGACGCATTGGAACTGCGAAGCTTTGATGCAAGACTGGCGGCAGCCCATATCCGGAAAAAGTTTGGCGATGGTGTAGATTATTTTGCCGTCAGGGAAAGACGAAGACAACTGGTGGAGAATTTACTGAAAACCCAGGGAATTCAGTTAAAGCCCGGAATCAAAGAAATCCTTTCCTATATAAAAGAAAAAGGTTTGAAATGTGCAGTGGCAACCGCTACGGCATTGGATTTGACGAAAGAGAGATTAACCGGGCTGGGGATTGCAGATGAGTTTGATGCCATCATTTCTGCCAAGACGGTGGAGTGGGGCAAGCCCCAGCCGGATGTGTATTTATATGCTTGTGAACAGATAGAGGAAACACCGGGAGACTGCCTGGCAGTGGAGGACTCCCCCAACGGGATTTTGTCCGCTTACCGTGCCGGATGTAAGCCGGTTCTGGTGCCGGATCTGACAGACATCACACCGGAACTGGAGCCTTTTCTCTATGACTGTGTACCCAGTCTCACGGATTTAAAAAATACCGTGGAAAGGTGTTTACAAGAGTAGTCGACTATGATAAAATTTTGAAGATTTGGGTAGCGATTCAGAATGGTTCAGAAGAAAGGAAGAAACGAATGCAGGCATTTTTAATTTTGGAAGACGGCACTGTGATGGAAGGACTCCATATCGGTGCGGACAAAGAAGTCATCAGCGAGATCGTATTCAACACCTCTATGGCAGGATATCTGGAAGTGCTTACGGACCCCTCCTATGCAGGACAGGCAGTATGTATGACCTATCCCCTCATCGGGAACTACGGAATCTGCAAGGACGATATGGAGTCTGCAAAGCCATGGCCCGATGGCTTTATCGTGCGGGAATTATCCCGTACCGCCAGCAACTTCCGCTGTGATTACACCATCCAGCAGTTTCTGGAGGAGCACGATGTTCCCGGAATCGCCGGAATTGACACCCGTGCCCTGGTAAAAATCCTTCGTGAGAAGGGAACCATGAATGGCATGATTACCACCAATGCCAGCTATTCTCTGGATGAGATTCTTCCGAAATTAAAAGCATACACCACCGGAAAAGTGGTGGAAAAAGTGACCTGCAAAGAAAAATATACCGTAAAGGGCGTGAAATCCTTAGAGGAGAACGGTCCCATTTCCGGAAGTGCCTTTTTCAATAAAGAAGATTATGAGAAAGGAATCCGGGAACCCAGACCGTCGATTGTCCATGAATTGAACGGTGCCGGCATGAAAGTTGCCCTGTTGGATTTGGGCGCGAAAGCCAACAT